>JBBRXJ010000002.1:0-126289 GCA_038248505.1 Bacteroidales bacterium | reverse complement strand
TTGACGCAAAATGTCAATTACAAGGGGCCTCGAGCCCCTTATAATTGAAGCGAACAAAGCCTCCGAATCAAGATGTATTCTATGCAAATTGTTTGAATAACGAAGGGATAAAACGGTCAACGTATTTCAGGCATGAACACACAGACTAATCAATTCTCACTCTATCCCCCTCGTCACTAATTAAAAATTACGAGTAGGATCAGGTTTTAAATTTGCTTTCGTTTTAAAGAATGGTGAATAGATAATTGAAAATTCAACTGCTCCTTTGGTACGGCTATCAGATTGTAAAGGGGAAAGAAAATCAGAACTTACTCCAAATTGAAAGTCAATTATGCGAATACCAGCTGAAAAAACCACAGTTTGATCGCTATCTGGTTTGTCGGAATGTTTAAACCAAGCACCAATTCTAAAGAAGCTGCGCGTATCACCAACACGATATTCAAAAGAGGTACCTTCCATATAAAAATGAGCTGCATTTTGCGTCATAAATATTAGGTTAGGTATCATAAACATTTGCTGATTCAATTGAATTCTGCTCCCCATATGCGCAACAAATCTGCGAGCATAAAAGGCTTTTTCACTAAGGAAGGTCTGTTTGGGATTGGTGATATGATACATGCTTGCACCAGCATATATTGCTGAATATTTTTTTATTCGACCATAATAAAAAAAGCCACTATTTAATTCAAAGTTAGCTCCATTTTGTGATGAAAAAACTTCTCCGCTCAGTTGTGATGCATCAAATCCAACCCCTTCAATAAACTGTTTATCGTAGGTAAATAAATCGGGATTAAAGGTATGTTGTATAGCGCCAATTTGAGCACCTAAAGCAATGTAGTGATTGGTTTGTTGGTCAAGTGCTTTATGAAAAGCCAGTGATGCCAAATAGTTACTTGTTCTAACTGCGCCACCTTGTACATTATCTCGTGCAACAAATAAACCAATAGCAAAAACATCGGGCTTAGTTACATCTTTGGCAATTTTAAAATCGCACGAAGCTGCATATACCGATGCTGGTATTAAACTCTTGGTTTGGTTTCTGTAATTCATTGAAACCTGCATATCGCCTGCCATAAATCCAGTTAATGCCGGATTCAAAACAAGAGGTGCCGAGTAAAATTGTGAGAAGAACATATCTTGTGCCTGCCCTTGAAGCACAAATGTTCCTGCAATAATTATACATATTAATAATCTCTTCATAGCTTAATATAGGTTATTTGAGCAAAGTAACGGATCCTGTTTTATTAAATGTTCGGTCGTTTGAATACTTGCCGACGGCAATCCAACCAAAGGTTTGCAGATGTTGTATCTTGTCATTATAGGTACCATCCCAGCAAAAACGCGGGTCGTTTGTATGAAATACCAATTCACCCCAACGATTATATAATTTGAAATCTATTTCTTTTAATCCAACGCCTCGTACACAAAGCGTACTATTAATATTATCACTATTTGGTGTAAATGATTCTGGAACCCAAACTTGATAATCAAAAACATAAATATTAATGGTGTCTGTTTTACTACAAGTTTCAGAATTTGTTACTGTAACTTTATAGGTTATAAAATCATCATCATCATTTTTGAGTTCTGGTTTAATTGTAATGCTCGATCTATTATTATAGCCAGGTACACTCCATATATAAGTTTTTCCCGAATTTCTATCAATTGATAAAGTTATCTGATCGCCTTTTGCAATAGAATCATTATCAACAGTAAGTTTTGGATCGGGTTGCGGATTAACAACAATTACAATAGAATCGCCATAGCTTGTATTACCATCATTAACCATAATTTTGTAAATCCCAGCATCTCCTATTTTAGGAATACTCATTATTGAATCATTTTTCACCACATAATTTCCTGTTGCTAAGGGTGGATCTGTAGTCCAAACATAATTATAAATTCCAGTTCCACCACGTGCACGAGCATACAGGGTAACTTCTGCACTTTGGCAAGTAGTAAGCGATACATTGTCTCCCTGATCGCTAGCAGACAAACTAATAACTACGCTTAAAGGAATACCAGTTACAGTTACTCCTTGTGTTGCAGTTCCACTACAGCCAGTTACTTTGTCGGTTGCTACAATTGTAAAAGAAGTACTAGCGGTCATATTTATGGTATTTGGATAAATAACAGTATCCATTTGTAGCAGCGCTTTTGGGGTCCATAAATAGGAGTATTGACCAGTACCGCCTGTAACTGTAGCTGTTAATTGCGATATGGCTCCTATTACTACTGAGAAATCGGCTCCAGCAACGACGTTTGGTCTGGTTTTTGCATAAACTACTGCTGTGTCAACGTCGGTACAACTTAATACATCAGTTACGGTTACAAAATAAATCGTTGTGTCGTTGGGCGCTATAGTTATTGTTGAAGTTGTTCGTGTGTTACTCCATAAATAAGTATTACCTCCTGAGCTTGTAAGAGTAACATTATTATTGGCGCATGAAATAGTATCATCCGAAGTTATTGCATTAAATTTTGAAGGCTGCGTTAGTGTTGATGAAGCTATTTTTGTACAGGCTTTATTATCCGTTAAAGTGAGCGTGTATGTACCAATACCAACACTACTTATATTTTGCGAAGCGGCGCCATTACTCCAGGAGAAGGTGTATGGACTAGTGCCTCCTGAGCTTGAAATATTTATACCACCATCACTTCGGCCAAAGCAAGATATATCGGTCGCAGTGGGCGTAAGAACTAATGTCGTTGGCTCATCAACTGCATAGCTGGCTGTTGCTGTACAGGCAACAGAATCTGTTACGGTAATAGTATAGGTGTTCCTAGTTAATCCAGTCGGATCTTGAGTGGTTTTTGTATTACTCCATGAATAGGTGTAGGGATCATTTCCTCCGGTAACGCTTAAATCTATAGAACCGTCAGAACCCCCAAAACAACTGGTATTGGTGATGGTGCGGCTAAGGTTAAGCGCTGATGGTTGGTTTATTGAATATGAAGTTACTTTTGAGCCTCCTGCTTGATCAGAGATTGTAATGTTATAACTACCCGATGATAAGCCCGTAATATCTTGAGTCGTTGCCCCAGTTACCCACGAATAGGTATAGGGTGTAGTACCGCCAGCCACCGATAAATTAATGTTGCCATTAGTACCTCCATTGCAAGTTACATGGGTTCGAATAGCAGTAGGAACAATATCGCCAGGCTGATTTATTGTGAACGACATGGTGTTGTTGCAACTATTTACATCACTCGCGGTAACGGTATATAGGCCAGAACTTAGGCCGCTTATATCTTCGGTAGTTTTGGAGTTGCTCCAGGCATAGCCATAAACAGAGCCAGTACCTCCACTAACAGTAATGTTTACAGCGCCTGTACTTTGACCAAAAACGGCAACATCCGTTGTTGTTCCCGAAATGTTTATTACACTTGGTTGTGTAACAATAAAACTACCTGTGCGAGTACATGAACTGGCATCGGTAATTTTAAGCGTATAGGTAGAAGCAGTTAAAAATCCGATATTTTTTGTTGTAGACCCTATTGACCATGAAAACACATAGCCACCAGAACCACCAACCGGCGTGAGATTTATTGAGCCGTTTGATTGCCCATAGCAATTTACATGTGTAATTGATTTATTGAAAGCCATTGAATCAGGTTCAGTAATAGACCAAGAACCAATACGTGTGCAACCATAATTGTCGGTAGCTGTTATATTATAGGTGTTTGCAACTAGTGAGCTTACATTTTTATCTGTTGCTCCATTACTCCATGAATAGGTGTACGGCTCGGTACCAACTGAGGTATTAATATTAATTGACCCTGTTGATGAACCAAAACAAGTAACATTTGTACGCAAATTTAAACTCAAACTGAAAGTAGCTGGTGGTTGCCCAACGGCGTAGCCATCATTATCCCTACAACCATTTTGATCGGTGGTAGTTACAGTATAAGTGGCTGCCGCCATGCTCGAAATATCTTGAACGGTTGCACCATTACTCCAGCTATAGGTAAAGGGAGTAGTACCAGCGGTAACTGACAAATTTATTGAACCAGTGGCATCACCAATACATTTTGCACCCGTGATAACAGCACTATTTACTGGAACTGGATATATCGTTATACTATCTATATAATCAGAAGCAACGCCATCGGTACTAATACATCGAATATAATATTTACCAGAAGCTAAGCTTGTACTAAGTGTACTAGCAATAGATTGATTTTCATTTGTAACTGTCAAATTTCCTGGTAAGCCTATATTGGTTGGTGTTGCAAATGTTTTTGCACTTGCATATTGAGCCAATACTTTTGTTCCTGTAGTCCAGTTTCCTGAGGGCGACGTTTTATAATTTACAGTTATAGAAGCCCCTGGACAAAAACTTTTTACCGGAAGATTGAGTGAATTTATTTTTTTACATATTCCTATAATGATTGTATCATATACTTTATAAATCGAAAGATCTGAGCCCAGATTGCAAGTCGCATAACTTTGTAAACATGCTATAATCGTATCATTGGGTCCAAATGTCGCATCTGTGTATATTGTATCATTACGATCTATGCTCGTTTTTAATGCTGCACCTGAGGCTCTATTTTTAAACCACTCCAATTTAAACGGGCTTGACCAATTCACCAACGAATCGGCTGTAAAGGTTCGACTAATTGGTGTGCAGGCCGTAGGAGTACCTGTAGTTAGTTTAATATGTACCCTTGGTTTTGCATCATAAATTGGGGTTGCATTTGTTCTAAAGTAATCGGTACACCACCAAATATTATTATTCTGTACCCAATTTGAATAAGGCGCATCTTTATTCAAATAAATAACAACTCGCTGCATTCCATTTATTGGGAAATTATATTTAAATCTTACCCAATCTGAATCGACCACTTGGATAGTATCAACCCATAAAACGCCTGCATACAAACCACCTGAACTGCCAAACTTATAGGTGCCAACAAATGGTTTTAAAGCTGAAAAGGGAGCACCCGAAGCAGGTAGATTTACGATTTTTACATAAAAAGAAAATGTATCGGTCGTCTTTGCATTAAAAAAACAAGTATTATACTGTATAATCGGTTGTGGGGCAATGGGATTTGATCCAGCATAATATGTTCCATGCTTCGCAACATCTGGCCCATTCCGTCTTGATTGACTCCACATTCTCCAACATTTTGGGTAAAACGGAACGGATACTTCAAAATTATAATTTGATTCAAAATCCACCGTATACGGATTCGATTCCTGCTCTTGCCCAAAAGCATTTAACAAACAAAAGAAGCCCAATAAACAGGCCAACACATATTTCTTCATAGCTTTAGAAGGTTTTAGAACTTAAATATAAAAAAAAATAGGATATATGATACTTTTAAGGCAATAAAAAATACATGAAAGCTAGCTTTCAGTCTTTGGAATGTATATATTTTTCCGTTACAATATTTTTTAAACTAGCTAAATGGCTGTTTAACAGAGTATAAGAGTGTCAGTCAATTTAAGATAACCACAACAAAATAAAAGAAATTTTTGGATGTAGAAATGTTCCTTGTATCGAATAAATTTGATTCTGCATAGTTTTACACATCTTATATATTAACTGATTTTTAAAGAAAACAAATCTCTTATATATTGATGAACTCAATGTGGCACCTCAAAGTCTTACTTCAGTATTTAACAATGAAATTTATCCTTGGTGTATAGCTATGCAGATTCAATTAATAAATAGTTGCACATTACTGGTGATGCGTTAATTTTCGGAAAACATGTTATACATACTGATATTATTGACTTGTAAAGCTTTTTGTTTTTTTTCGATTTGAAATGAAATTTCATTTTATCAAATAATGAATAAAAGTAAATACGTAATAGTTAGTCTTTAAGTTATTTAAAAGAATGAAATTGTTTTTAAATTAAATTTTAACGCATCAGTAGTAGTTGCATATTAATAAATTTGACTAATCACTACATTAAATTCTTTTATTAAAACCCCTCACTATTTTTAGTAATTAAAAATATCTATCTTGCATAAACTAAATTATAGTATATGATTAAACTACCAATAATTCTATTGTTCATTGGCATTTCATTTAAGGTATTTAGCCAAGAAATTGAAGTGAATATTTCAAACATTGGCAGTAATACTGGAAAAATTTCCATTTCATTATTTGCTGACGAAGCAAGTTTTCTTAAAAAACCACTTTTCGAGAAATTTGTTGCCATTGAAAATGCAAAAGTCAAACTCCTATTAAAAGATATTAAGCCTGGAACCTATGCCATTGTTATTTATCACGACGAGAACAACAATGGAAATTTGGACACATACTTTTTTGGCCTCCCAAAAGAAAAAGTTGCCGCATCAAACAATGCACAAGGCAAGCACGGTCCACCAAATTATAGCGAGGCAAAATTTGTAGTTAAAAATGGATTGGTAGTTCAGAATATATCCTTTGATTAATACATCAAAATGAATTCAAACGCTCATTTACAATCAACCATTCGCATTGTATAATTCACTAAATCAAACACATCCATTTTATTTCCCTTCCCATAGCCCTTTTTCCGGCTGAATGCTTATTTTTATGCCAAATTAATATCATTTATGAGGGTACTACTTATTGGTTCCGGAGGTCGCGAACATGCTATGGCTTGGCGTATAGCGCAAAGTGAAAAGCTTACAAAATTGTTTATTGCCCCGGGTAATCCGGGTACCTCGTTGGCGGGCGAAAATGTTGCTCTCAATCTTGCTGATCATAAATGCATAGGCAATTTTGTTGTTGAGAATGGCATTGAGCTTGTTGTTGTAGGTCCTGAACAGCCTTTGGTTGATGGCTTGCATGATTATTTTGCTGCAGATACACAATTGAATAAAATTCCTTTTGTAGGACCTAAAAAGATGGGTGCCATGCTGGAAGGGAGTAAAGATTTTGCTAAGAAGTTTATGATAAAATATGGCATACCAACAGCAGCTTACCAGAGTTTTACCAAAGAGAGCTTACCCTCAGCAAAAGAATTTCTTAAAACACTTCAGCCTCCTTACGTTCTAAAAGCCGATGGCCTAGCAGCGGGCAAAGGTGTTGTTATTGTAAACGATTATAATGAAGCATGCCATGAGTTAGATGAAATGGTGGGTGGTAAATTCGGTAATGCGGGTGCAACAGTGGTAATAGAAGAGTTTTTATCGGGTATTGAACTCTCTGTATTTGTATTAACGGATGGCCTAAACTATAAAGTGTTGCCCGAGGCAAAGGATTATAAACGAATTGGCGAGGGCGATACGGGTCCTAATACGGGTGGCATGGGCGCTGTTTCCCCTGTGCCTTTTGCTAATGAAGTGTTCATGAAAAAAGTAGAGGATAGTATTATTAAACCGACCATCTCCGGATTACAAAAAGAAGGTATTGACTATTGTGGTTTTGTGTTTTTGGGTCTCATCAAAGTAAATGAAGAGCCCTATGTTATTGAGTACAACGCGCGCATGGGCGATCCGGAAACCGAGGTCGTACTGCCGCGTTTGAAAAATGATTTGCTCGAAATGTTAATGGCTGCAGGTAAAAAAGAGCTGAACAAAATTACTATTGAAACAGACCCACGCACCGCAGTAACGGTGGTGCTTGTCTCGGGCGGTTATCCTGATGATTATGAAAAAGGCAAAGTTATTAAAGGCCTTGATGAGGTATCTGGAAGTATCGTTTTTCATGCAGGTACAATGGCCACTAATAATGGCATTGTAACAGCAGGTGGTCGCGTCTTAGCTATAACCTCTTATGGTAATTCTATTAAAGAGGCGCGTGTTAAAAGTTATGAAAATGCTGCGCGTATAAGTTTTGATAATTGTAATTTCAGAAAAGATATTGGCTTCGATCTTATTTAATCAATTATGATTGTACAACTTTTTAAAAAACATAATCCGAATCATCTTTTGCTTATTCCGCTTTTGGCTATAATATCATGGTTGCCATCATTTTTGGATATGCATCATCATTTATTTTTATTTGATAGTTATCAGACCATTTGGTATGGTGGTATTGTTAATATCATAAGGATTGGGTTTTGGGGTAGTTTTTTGGCCTTATTTCTAATTATTGGTCAAGCATTTTATATAGTGAGTATGGGTACCAATTATATTCTTTACGATGCTCGTACCTATTTACCTGGGTTTTTCTTTGTATTGGCTAGTGCTTGTTTTCCAGAGGTTCAGCGATTTAATCCGGTACTTTTTGCAAATATATTTTTATTAATTGCACTCGATAAGTTATTTGACTCCTATAAAAAAGAAGGCGTGAGCTTTCTTTTTTTCGAAGCAGCTTTGCTTATTTCAATAGGTAGTTTCTTTTACCCTAATTTGATTTTCTTTCTGTTTTTTCTTTGGACTTCATTAATTATCTTACGTCCATTTAATTGGCGTGAATGGGTTTTTACGCTAATTGGTATGGCTATGCCCTATATTTTGTGGGCTGGATATTATTTTGTGATGGGGAAAAATGTGCCAGAATATTTTCAGCAACTTTGGCGAAATATTACAGTATCTATACCCGGGTGGAATTATTTTAAAATTATTAATTATATCTTATATTCATTTCTTGCTTTATTAATAATTATATCAAGTTATATTTATTTGTCGCAGTTTTATACAAAAAAGGTACAGACGCGTAAATTTTTCTTGGTTCTTTTTTGGCTGTTTTTAAATTGTATTGGCATACTTTTTTTTGTGCCATCGGCTTATGCTGAAATGCTCTTCATTATTGCCATACCGGTATCATATCTGCTTTCGTATTATTTTGTTCAGGCAAAAAAAATAGTATGGAGCGAAGCCTTAGTTTTTCTTTTTATGCTGTTGATTTTTATTATGCAGTATCAGCATATACAGAAAGGATGAAATAAAGAGAAAACTACATTGGGCAGTTTGAGACACTAAGAAGGGAGATAAAAGATGAGAGGAATGTGTAGATAGCTTAATATTTATTCTGATTCTATATTATCATACACCAACAAAATTCTTAAGCTTAGCAATCTGATATTTTCGCAAGATTTTAAATATAAGCAAAGCCCGTCAGGGCTGATATTTCGGTAGAAAGATATAATATTAAAAAAATGAGAATCCCGTAGGGACTAAAATGTTCGACAATATAGGGTAGAACAATAGGTGTACAATTATGCAGAATCAAAATATTTATTATTCAGAAATTGATTGATGTTTATTTGTACTATATATATCAAACTAGTTCAGAAATATTTTAAGAAAGAAAATACTATTCATAATTATTCAGAATGTGTGATAATATAGTGATAACAAGTAATTCCCTCATCAGCTAGTGGTTTTAGGCCTTTGTCACTTTATTAATAAATATTAAATTAAGTAATATTAAACTAAAGGCATATCCAAAATCTTCAATAGGTACGGTTAAAGTTCTAATGCCGAGGTTTTCTGCATTATTGTACCAAACAACCTCTTGATCAATAAAGCTTCCTGTAAGTATGGCATTGGTAAGAAAAAATGGAATCAGTATAACCATAAAAGTTAGATAAAATCTATTCAAAATTTTAGTCTTATTAAATTCTGCAATACTGAGTATGATAATGAGTATTCCAAAATATATTGATGTATAGACCCGCTTGTAGTAAATAATAACGATAATTGAGAGTAGAGTAATTAGTAGTATTGAAATAATTCGTGTCCATTTATCCGTTAAAATTGCTTTTGGAAATATATATATTATTGTATCATGTAAAAATATGCTCGCATACGGAATAATAAAGAAGAAAAGCCATTCCTCAAGTGGTAAATTAAATAGCATGACGTTTGAATGATAGCGAGAATTAAAGCCCCATACGCCATAATAGGTAAAGAAAATATCTCCTGTAATATAAATTGAAGCTACAATAGTAAGTGATATTAAAACAACCTTTAGCTTTTTATAAAACAATAATTTTTTATTGAAGGTATAAAGCAGCGGAATGATAATGCAAAAAATCTCGATTGCTAGGTAGAGTGACATAGTATTAAAGTATAAATTTGAATGTAAAGATACAATAAAGATATTAATAATAAAACCACTAAGACACTAAGAGCACAAAGACGCCGAGGCGAACATTAAGCGTTTTTTAATCACTGAGGGCGCTAAGATCACTAAGGGCAATAAGAAAGATTAGATGGCTGAGTTGCTACATTGAGTTTATCGAAATGCCCTCGAAGCCCCGTTTGGTAAATCTCTCATTTCTGCGCGCTTATTTGTATTTAATAATCAATCCTATCTTATTAATATATTGCAAATAACAAAATGCATACTAATCATATTGATAAATTATGTTACCACAAAAAGTATAAAAAAAAGCCGTTCAAACGAACAGCTTTTTTGTGATTTTATTCTGCAAATTATACCAGTCTTATTTCAATAAATCAAGCGCTTCTTTCATTTGTTTTAGTGCTTTAAGCAGTTTTTCGTCGCTGCTTGCATAAGAAATACGAATGCATTTGTCTTCACCAAAAGCTGAACCGGCAACGGTTGCAACAAAAGCTTTATCTAGTAAATACAAGCTCATATCATCTGAATTTTTAATAGTACTGTTACCTGCTGATTTTCCAAAGAAGGAACTAATATCAGGAAATACATAAAATGCACCTTCAGGAATACTTAGCTTTACACCCTTAATTTCTTGCATGCCTTTTACCATTAACGCACGACGACGAGCAAATCCATCGCGCATCATATTGCAATATTCGCGGTTGGCATTGTATGCAAATGAACTTGCTTTTTGGCTAATACTGCATGGGCCAGTGGTCATTTGACTTTGTAGTTTATCACATGCTTTAGCAAGCCAAAGTGGTCCGCACATAAATCCAATACGCCAGCCAGTCATAGCAAAACCCTTTGAAACACCATTAATAACGATTACTTGCTCTTTAATAGCAGCGAATTGTGCAATACTTTCATGCTTGCCAACATAGTTAATGTACTCGTAAATCTCATCTGACAAAACAAAAACGTGTGGGTTTTTTTCAATTACTTTAGCAATTGCTTCTAACTCTGTTTTGCTGTACACTGCACCTGTTGGGTTTGATGGAGAACACAAAATAAGCATTTTGGTTTTTGGTGTAATTGCTTTTTCAATTTGTGCTGCGGTAACTTTGTAATTATTTTCGATTGTTGATTCGAGAATAATATTCTTTCCTTCAGCTAACTTAACAAGCTCAGCATAGCTAACCCAATAAGGCGCTGGAATGATTACTTCATCATCCGGATCAATAAGTGAAAGAATTACATTTGCCAAAGAATGTTTAGCCCCATTTGATACAATAATTTGCTGCCAGTTATAATCGAGATTGTTCTCGTCTTTCATTTTCTTTGAAATTGCCTCACGTAAATCATTGTAGCCACCAACAGGAGAATAATAACTGAAGTTATTATCAATTGCTTGTTTTGCAGCATTTTTTACATTGTCAGGAGTCGGAAAATCGGGTTCTCCAACAGTGAGATTAATAACGTCAATACCCTGTGCTTGTAAATCTTTTGTTTTCTGATTCATTGCAACAGTGGCTGAGGCGGCCAAATTGGCGATTCTTCTTGATACTGCTTCCATTGTTTTATATTTTTATTGTTAATTATTAACGCTTTATGGCACAAATATATAAAAACAAAGCATATTTGCTCTATTTTATTAAAAATTGCTGATTAATTCCGTATTTCGCTTAATTATTAGCTAATGATATGTTTGCGAGTTTTTATTTTCTCGGATCAATATTGAGCTTAGTTAGGTTCTTATATTCAATAAATGGCCCGGCACTTGTAGTAAACCCGTTTGGTACTATAATGTTGAGCGTCATTGCCTGCGGATCGAGATTAAACATAATGTCCGCTATCATTTTCCCATTTCGTTCCCACCCATAGACTTTTCTTACAGCATCAATATCCCATAGCATAGCTGGTGCGGGATTTGCAATTTTAATGTAACCCGATGGAACTTTGCTGAAAATATTACCATCACAAAAATTAAATTCATTAGGAAATTCAATGGCTTCCTTTCGACAGTCAACAAATATATTATTGCTGACCTTGTGCCACCGTGTTATTCCACCTCTACCATCAACCAAGCGATCAGCATTCTGATAACAACCAAAGCCGCTGTTCTCAACATCAAAAACTAAATTATGATCGAAACGAATACTGTCTGAGCCGTCCGTGTACAGTGCGCTTCCACCAGCCCCGTAATCGCCATTTAGCCAATAGCGACTATTTATCTTATTAAAAATATTGTGATCCACTCTGCAATCACGATGACTCACTTCAATATAAATTGCACCTCTTGCTGTAATAATATTTGTGAAAATATTACGTGTGATTCGGCAATTTTCATTTGAAAGATAATCTAACCAAATGCCCGGTGCATAAGATATGTATCGAAACATATTGCGTCTAATAAGTGTGTTATCTGAATTATGCAATTTAATAGCACCCGATTCAAATCCAAGTTCAGCATCTTGCCATCCAATATTTTCGAAAATATTGTCTTCAATTAACATGTCAACGCAACCCATACCTTGTAAGCCAGATATACCGCAGTTTCTAAAAATATTTTTGCGAATAATACAATGACCTAAAACGCCATTTCGTGGTGAATCAGCATCCCATATCTCAATACCTAAATCAATACCAACTGAATTTGCACCATCAATAATACAATTTTCAATAATCCAATGGTGCCCACGATTCGCTGATACCATACCTCTTTGCGGTACAGGAAAACCATTACTTGCATGCATGAACGTAATATCTTTTAATTGAATATAATTTAATCCATATTCAGAAGGAACAAAAATCTGCTCCTTATTTGATATCTCAATTTCATAATCGGATGGGTTTTTTCCATTCGGAAAATTTACATGTATGCGCATCCCATTGTGCTCAACCCAAAACGAAATAGTATCTTTAACAGCTTTACGTAATTCTTTTGTATGTAAAACTTGTTTTGCGGGTATTCCATTTGCAAAAAGCATACCACGACGCATAAAATGAGGTGTCATATTTACCTCTTTTTTATACTGAAGCCATGATCGGTCGTGCATCAAATTGAGCATTCCAAATGGGTTGTAGCCATTAAATTCATTTCCATTAAATGAGTATTGCCATACATTTGAAGTGTCCTTTATACTATAAGAAGGAGCAGGAAAATTAAATCCGTTTGATTTTTTCCAACGCTCTTTTGATGTAATTATTGAACCTTTAATAATTACAGTTTGATTTTTTTCTGCTTCGTAATAAATCATTTTGTCAGCAGACGTTCCCCCATTTAGCGGGTGTATCGATTCGCGATATACTCCTTCGCGGATAACAACTCGTTCACCTGCTTTAACAATTTGTGCCGCTTTATTTATTGTACGAAAAGGTTGTTCAGCAGTTCCCGTATTTTCATCAGAAGCGAGTAAAGATTGCCCATCAACATAATATGTTTTTGAATATTGTGGTGGCTTTTCCCAGCTAACAAAGGCCTTGCCATTTGCTAATAATTGAGCGTTATCATTTCTGAATATTTCTTGCCCATTAATTGATTCTACACACAGGAAAACTGTGACAATCATTAGTATCTTTCGCAATTTCATTTTTCATTTTTATTAGTTTAAAACCTATGATTCTTTATCAGGGAATATCTTTTTTACTGCACCAACCGTAATGTTCGTTATTTTGTTTATTTGTTCACCAATGGTAAAATGACCTAATTCGCCTCCAAAAAGTGAAGTCTTTCGTGTGTCATCTGATGTTTGTTCAGGATATATAGTTATAAATAGAGGATCTGGTAATGTACGTGCAATATGACGTGGAATGCTTTCCATATTGCTAATATATGATAACGTTCCTTTGCGAGCATTCACTAAGATTAACAAATCATTTTCATGAATAATAGGCAGTAATTGTTCCATATTACTCCAATCACTAAATGCTTCAATAGTAATATTTATTCTACGTTGGTGTACAATCGCATTATAGGTTTCTTTGTTTCCAAGTAGCAATATTTTAGCACCAGTTCGTTGCGCTAAATTAATTATTTTATCGGCCCATGATCTGAATCCATATTCTAATTCGGCATTTGGAGGGGCAAGCAATACTATACGTTTTATTAAATTTAATGGTCTTGTTAAGCGACAAACGAAAATATTTTGACTTGTCTGATTAAGCAAAGCATCAAGTGTAGAACCAAAAATTAACTCGTCAGTACTAATAGGCCCATGCCACCCAATAATTATGTCAGTTGTTGCCATTTCTTTGGCAGCGCGTATTATACCGTTAGCAGGGTTTAAATCAATTCTTGTAATGGCTTGTATTATTTGATCACCAGCATGATGGGAAATGGCTCTTTCAAGAATTTCTCTTGCTTGCAATACTTTCAATCGAATTTCAGGATCGTCATTTATTACGGACAATGCATATATTGGATCTTGGTTTTGCGACCCTTTTAACATCACTGATAAATCTATCATATGCTCCATGCTTGCTGGGTTGGAAATGGGAACTAATAGTCGTTCAACTTGCCCTATGTGTACAATGTTTTTCTCTCGTTCTTCAATAGCAATTTCACGTGATGCTTTTTCTGTAACAATCGTTGCAAGTATGCAAGTAACAAGTATTATTATTACAGCCCCATTTAACATTTCTTCCGTTAAGAGTCCATTTCTAAACCCCACCATTACTACAGCTAATGTAGCAGCAGCGTGTGATACACTAAGTCCAAACATTAAATCACCTTGTTTTCTACTAAAACCAAAGATAAAGCGTGAAATATGTGCCGCAAGAAATTTCCCAGTAATTGTAATTGCAGTAAGAATACCCGCAAAAACAAATGCATACGTGCCATTAAAAAGTATCTTAACATCAACAATCATACCAACAGCAATGAGAAATATGGGGATGAATAAAGCATGACCAACAAAATCAATGCGATTCATTAGCGATGAATTATGTGGAACCAACCGATTTAATGCCAGACCTGCAAGAAAAGCTCCTACAATTGGTTCCATACTTGCAATACGCGCTAAAACCGATGCTAAGAAAAGCATAGCCAAAATAAACACAAATTGACTATTTTTCTCTCCATCGGTATTTTTAAAAAACCAACGGCCAATTAATGGAAAAATGAATATGATAAATACAATAAATGCAGTGAATAGTACTGTAAAATTTAACCAGTAGGAGTAGTCTGTCATTCCATCTGAATAGTTTGATACAACAGAAAGTATTACTAGAACTAATGTATCGGTAATAATAGTGGCAGCTAATGTTATTGGTACAGCTGGATTACGTATTACTCCCATTCGGCTTGCTATTGGATAGGTTACTAGTGTATGTGATGAGAACATAATGGAAATAAGAATGGATGATAGAAGATTTAGCTTGAGAAGATACAAGCATATAGGAAAGCCTATTCCAAATGGTATGATAAAAGTTAGAATACCAAAGGCCATTCCTTTAAATTTGTTTTGTAAGAATTCAATCATGTCCATCTCTAAACCTGCCATAAACATGATATAGAGCAAACCTGTGGTGCTTAGTAGGTCTAAGCCACCATCTTTTACAATTAAATTAAATCCATAAGGCCCAATGGCTACCCCAGCAAGTATTAAGCCTATTATTGGAGGGATACGAAGTCTACGTAAAACAATAGGTGTAATTAGTATGATGAAGAGCAAAAGTGCAAATATCATTACCGGATCACGCAGTGGCAGACTTATGTTTAAGTTAAATTCCATTATGTTTGTTAAAACATTAAATATATACAAAAAAGTGGAAAAATTGCTTTCGGTATCATATTTTGGGGCTATTCTCGATTTACTAGCGTTATTTGCCTTTCAGTAATAAAGTTGAAATAAAAAAGCCCCGGAAATTTCCGAGGCTTTTATGCTTTTATGATTTATTAAAACAAATGTTCGTTTAGTTTTATCAGGGTATTGTTTTTGTCTTTTTGATTTACAAGAACTGAAACGTTATGCATACTACCTCCATATGAAATCATTTGAATTGGAATGCCATCGAGTGCTGTAAATACTTTCTTCATTACATCTTTTGATTCGCTTAACATGTAACCAACAATACAAATAATAGTTTGCTCTTCACAAATGCTTACTTGGCCATATTCTTTTAATTCCTCAATAATTTCGTTTATTGCTTTTTTATTGTCAATAGTAACAGCAACACCAACTTCAGAGGTTGTTATCATATCAATGGGTGTTTTATGTTTTGCAAATATTTCAAACACCTTTGTAAGAAAACCATAGGCTAGAAGCATTCTTCCCGATTTAATTTTTATTGATGTGATATTGTCTTTGGCGGCAATTGCTTTAACACCAGTTATTCGAGGTTCTTTAGTGATTAAGGTGCCTTTTGCTGCTGGATTCATGGTGTTCTTTAACCACACAGGGATATCGGCAAATTTAGCAGGTAGCACGCTGGTTGGATGCAATATTTTAGCTCCAAAATAGGCCAACTCAGCTGCTTCATCAAAGGATAAACTCTCTATTGAATGTGTGTTTTGAACAATTCGAGGATCATTATTGTGCATGCCATCAATGTCTGTCCAAATTTCAATTGATTGTGAATTAATAGCCGCCCCAACTATGGAGGCACTATAATCGCTTCCGCCTCTTTGTAAATTGTCAACATCTCCCATGTAATTACGGCATATAAATCCTTGGGTAACAAAAAGATTGACCCCAGAATGGCCATCAATCATTTTCTTTAATGCGGTTTTAATAAAAGCGTAATCGGGCTCGGCATTTTCATTTGTTTTCATGTATTCAAGTGCAGGAAGCAAGGCCGTTTTTAATCCTATTTCCTTAAGGTATATTTGAAACATGTTTGTTGACAATAATTCGCCTTGCGCAAGAATTACTTTCTCATTTTTTTCTGAAAATGATTTACCTACATGGGCTTTTAATGTATTGAAGATATCGCCTATAACGCGCATAGCTTCTTCTTTTGACTCTTTTTTTGAGTAAAGTTCTTCAATTACTTTGTGATAAATGGTCTCGAGTTTGTATATTAATTCATTGGCCGTATCAAAGTTCTTTTTATAAAGATAGTCTGATATCTCAACCAATTTATTTGTTGTACCAGACATTGCTGAGAGTACAACAATTTTTGTTTCTCCTGTATTAATAAGATCCGCAACCGACCGTATACGTTCAGGTGATCCTACTGATGTGCCTCCAAATTTTTGAATGATCATAAAATGCTTTTAATTATGGTTATTTAATTATTAATTCAATTTTATTCGCCTATTCCGTCTAATGTCTTAATATTATTAGCTCCTTATCGTTTTATCGAAAACCGTTTTAATCCTATTATTTTTGCAAATATTAAACCTTTTCTAAATATAGCCAAACAATGACCATTATATTATGCAAATATCAGCGAAATACGGATACTATTTTTTGCTTGAAATGACTAACAAGTTGATTAATAGAGCTAATTTATTTTAGATTAGGTGCTAAATACCGGGATTTATATTATTGATGTTCACTGATGCATAGGAATGCTTGTTAATCCGCATTTAGATTATAGAAATGAAACGAAAAAAAGTCTAGTGGATTGGATTAGAGCTTTGGTATTACGGTTAATCCCGAAGAAAAGCTTAGCCTCTTGTGGTAATTTGTTCATTTTATTAGCCCCAGCGAATGTATAAAACGGGTTAAAAATAAATATGTCTTATCTTTGGCCTACTAAAAATGAGATGTGATGTCTGTAAAATTATTGTTTATGTCTTATCTTTGGCCTACTAAAAATGTGATGTAATGTTTGTAAAATTATTGTTGGTTGCAATGTCCTATTTAATAGGTGCGATACCGACTTCAATATGGGTTGGTAAATGGTTCTTTAATAAAGATATTCGTCAATTTGGGAGTGGTAATGCTGGAGCTACCAATGCTATTCGTGTATTGGGTGCTAGGATTGGTGTGCCAATCCTCCTTTTTGATATATTTAAAGGGTTTATGGCTGTTAAGTTAGTAAGTCTTTTTCATGTTTATGAATCAGGAACGAATGCGGCAATCAATCTGCAATTGGTAGCTGGAATAATGGCTGTTTTAGGACATATATTTCCTTTATTTGCAGGTTTTAAAGGAGGTAAGGGAGTTGCTACGCTTTTGGGCGTTGGTTTTGCTGTGGTTCCAGTGCCTGCGTTAATTACAATGGGTATTTTTATTATTTCCTTATTGCTAAGTAAGTATGTTTCATTAAGTTCAATGATTTCTGCATTTTTGTTCCCCATCATTATGATCTTTGTTTTTAAGTATCATAACCCGGGTTTAATAATTTTTTCTGTGGGTATTTTTGTGCTATTAATTATAACGCATCTCAAGAATATTGAGCGCTTACTTAAACATGAAGAGAATAAGTTGCCTTTTTTGACTAAACGAAAGAGCGTAAAATAGGAGTTGGTTCTAGGTTATAACTTTTTGGTACTAATATACTTCGTTTCTAAAATTTCAATTAGCTGTTTAGAGCTTATATTTGTTTTAATTGACCCATTTTCTGCTATCGAAATTTCACCCCGTTCTTCTGAAATTACAATCACAAGGGCATCTGTAATTTCACTTATCCCCACCGCAGCACGATGTCGCATACCAAAATGCGACGGCAGATTCATATTATCTGATAATGGGAGTATGCAACGTGCCGCATGAATTCTGTCTTTTACAATAATCACGGCTCCATCGTGCAGTGGACTATCTTTTGTAAAAATACATTCAAGTAACATACTTGAGGTGTGAGCATTTAAAATATCACCTGTTTTTGAGAAAACTTCTAATTCGGATTTTCCAGTAATAACAATAAGTGCACCGGTTTTCTTATTTGATAAATTTATACATGCTTTTATAATCCCTTTTATTCGCAATTCAATATTCGATCCCACGTTCAGATAAAATATATTTTTTAATAATCTACCACGATTTGAGAAATACTGAGTTCCAAGAAGTAATAAAAATCGTCGTATCTCTTGCTGAAAGACGATTATAAGTGCAATAACGCCGACGCCAATTATCTGTCCTAAAATCGTACTTACTAACTCCATCTTTAGCGATTTTGTAAGTAACCATAAAATATACACAACAAAAATGCCAATGAAGATATTTAAAGCTGCTGTCCCTCTAATAAGAATAAACAGTCGATACATCAAAAAAGCAACCAAAAGGATGTCTATGATGTCGAGAAAACGGATTGTAAGAAAATCAAATTGCACCATAAACAAATATACTTAGATTTCTTGAGTTTTTATACTTTAGGGCTGAGTGTATTCGCAGTATGCCACATTTATACTACCCTCCCAATTATTAATAATTGTGACTTTATATTATATAGTCGAATTCCTGCACGTTTGGATAGATGAGTATTCTGGGTGAATCTGACACGGCGGAAAAGGATCGGTGTTTTATTACCCATACGCATCTGCAAGTTTTTTATTTAATTACGCTTTCATTTTTACAAAAACGGATATAGCATCAACGGCCGCTTTTACATCATGTACACGTAAAATAGTTGCTCCTCCATTAAGTGCAAGGGTATTTGCTGCAATAGTTCCAGCTAAAGCATTTTCAGGACTCGTGTTTATTGTTTTCCAAATCATTGATTTTCGTGATAGCCCTACTAGTAAAGGCTTTTCGAGTATTGAGAACAAATGAAGCTCTTTTAAAAGGGTATAATTATGTTCAATAGTTTTTCCAAATCCAAATCCTGGGTCAATAATAATATCGCTTACCCCTAAACTATGTAAATCCTTTATTTTATCTGAAAAAAATAGCAGAACATCTTTTGCAACATCATCATATTTGGGCGTGTCTTGCATGTTTTTTGGTATGCCCTGCATATGCATTATTATGTAGGGTAACTGTAGTTTAGCAATGACATTAAACATGGATGGGTCAAGTGTACCAGCCGAAATATCATTTATTATATCTATCCCAAACTCACCAACCATACGTTCAGCAACATGAGATCTGAATGTATCAAGCGATAGAATAATATGTGGAAATTCTTTTCGTATGGCACGCAAACTCGGGCTAAGTCTTTCAATTTCCTCTTTTTCAGACACATCAGATGCGCCAGGTCGGGTGCTTATTGCGCCAATGTCAAGAATGTCAGCACCTTCATTAATCATGCGCTGGCAAATATCTAAAATTTCTTGCTCCTTATTATATCTGCTGCCAGGGTAAAATGAATCGGGGGTAATATTTATTATGCCCATTACAATAGGCTTTGAGAGATTCACTACCTTTCCTTTTAAGCATAACGATATATTTTTTGAAAAAAAAGTGTCTTTTTCGCTTGCCATTTGTATTTTTGAACGTTTTATCAAAAGTAATAATTCTTATTAAAATATACTCTTAAAATGGCATTTTTGGTTATCGAGGGCCTTGATGGATCTGGCAAATCAACGCAATTAAATATGCTTCAGGATTATCTGAGGAGTCAACATATTCCTTTTCGTTTTTTACACTTTCCACGCACCGATGCTCCTATTTATGGCGATTTGGTGGCACGTTTCCTTCGTGGCGAATTGGGCGATATTAATAACGTAAATCCTTGGCTTGTTGCCCTTATTTATGCGGGTGATAGGAATGATGCTGCACGTATGATTAAAGCCTGGAGTGATGCTGGTGACTTTGTAATTGTTGATCGCTATGTTGATTCGAATATCGCGTTTCAATGTGCAAAAGTGTCAGATACCCTAAAAAAGAAGGAATTGAAAGAGTGGATTGAACAACTCGAATATCAATATAATAAAATCCCGAAGCCCGATTTAAGTTTGTTTTTAGATGTCCCTTTTGCATTTACGAGAGATCGGCTGAGCTATCAACGCGATGGCGAAGATCGAAGTTATTTACAAGGGAAAGTAGATATTCATGAAGCGGATCTTGATTTCCAATCACGCGTTCGACAAGTATATTTGAATTTGGCTGAAGAACGTAATGATTTTATACGCCTTGATTGTTCAGCAGATAGTAGTAGTATTAAAAAACCAAATGATATTTTTGAAATGATTCGCGAATCCATAGTTTCTAAAGGTTTAATTAAATTTTAATACATATTTTAGATATGAAGAAGGAAACAATGATCAATTTACTAAGACATTTTAGCAGAATTCTTGCAGGATTGCTTTTTCTTTATTCTGGATTTGTAAAAGGAATTGATCCGCTAGGGTCAGCATACAAGTTCAATGATTATTTTGAAGCCTTTGGTTTAAGTTTCATGATGCCAATTTCACTAAGCCTTTCGTTTTTTCTCTCGGCAGCTGAATTTCTTTTAGGAGCAGCTTTAATAACTGGTTTACGCATGCGAGTTTTTGCATGGCTCTCCTTATTATTTATGAGCTTTTTTACCATCCTTACTTTTTATCTTGCAATAAAAAATCCCGTATCCGATTGCGGTTGCTTTGGCGATGCCATTATTCTTACCAATTGGCAAACTTTTTATAAGAATCTTATTATAAATATATTTGTTGGTTTTGTGTTTTTTCAACGGGAGCACTACAAGCGCTTATGGTCTTCAATATTGGAGTATATCATGTTAGCCATTATTTTTGTTTCTTTTATTTTATTCTCATGGTATAATTACAATCATTTACCATTAATTGACTACAGACCGTATAAAGTCGGAACGCATATTCCCTCTGCAATGCTTGTCCCTGAAGGTGCTGCCGTTGATGTGTATAAAACTATTTTCTATTATAAGAATCTTAAAACAGGAGAAGTAAAAGAATTTAATGATAAAAACTATCCTTGGCAAGATACCCTTAATTGGTCTTTTTCATCCTATGAAAGTAAACTTGTAAGTAAGGGATTTGAACCAACTATTCATGATTTTAGCCTTAAAACAAACTCAGGTATTGATACCACTGAACAGATATTAGCTGCTCAAGGCTATACCTTTTTCCTAGTTTCGTATGAGCTGGATGTAGCAAATTATAATGCTTTAGTTAAAGCCGATGAGTTTGCTATTGCTGCAGCTAAAAAAGGATTAGGATTTTATTGTCTTACTAGTGCTACAGCTGAAAGTATTGAAGCTTTTAAAATAAAAAGCAATGTCCATTATTCTTTCTTATCAACAGATAAAATACCTCTTAAAACAATTGTTCGTAGTAATCCAGGTTTGGTACTCATTAAAGGCGGTACGATTTTAGCTAATTGGCATTACAACGATATACCATCTACAAAATTCCTTGATGGAGATATTATGTCAGAATTAATGAATAGCTCGCGTGAACGAAGTGAGACATACTTTTTTTGGTTCATTGTTGCAACTTGTTTTTTGACTTTATCAATTAGTGGAACTGTTTTAAGTAAGATTTGTTTTAAGAAGAAAAATAAGTGATTCATTTTTTTAGCATTGAATTATATAATTATAAACTAAATAAAGAGCAATGATTTATAGAAATCATTAATGAAGTATCATATTAATTTATTAGGATATCGAGATAGTGATAAAAAGAATTTTTAAATCCCAATTATAAATAACAAACATAAAAAAGTAAAAAATGAGAAAGAAAATTGTAGCCGGTAACTGGAAAATGAACAACAATCTCCAACAAGGAATTGATTTAGCAATAGAAGTAATCGCTTTAGTAAAGGATAAAAAGAATGATTCAATGGTAGTTTTCGGAACTCCTTTTATTCATTTAGCAGAAGTTGCAAAATTAGTTGATAATAAAAATACATTTGTTGCAGCACAAAATTGCGCCTCTGAGGCAAAAGGAGCTTTCACAGGTGAGGTGTCTGCTGAAATGATAAAATCAACAGGTGCTGCTTTTGTTATTATTGGGCATTCTGAGCGCAGAACTTATTATAAAGAAGATGATGCTACTTTGAATAAAAAAGTAAAATTAGCATTGGCAAACAATTTGGGTGTTATCTTCTGTATTGGTGAAGTTTTAGAAGAACGTGAAAAAAGCATTCATTTTGATGTAGTTAAACGTCAACTAGAACAAGGTTTATTTAACCTTACTGAAGAAGAATTTGACAAAATAGTTTTAGCCTATGAGCCTGTATGGGCAATTGGTACTGGTAAAACAGCTAGTTCTGCACAAGCTCAAGAAATGCATAAATATATTCGTAGCATTGTTAATGGTAAATACGGTGCTACTGTAGCGAATGATGTAACCATTCAATATGGAGGAAGTTGTAATGCTCAAAATGCAAATGAGCTTTTTTCTAATCCAGATGTTGATGGTGGTTTGATAGGCGGCGCATCTTTAAAATCAGCAGATTTTGCTGCTATTTTCAACGCATATTAATCGTATTTGAAGTAAAAAAAGCCGGTATTATCCGGCTTTTTTTATTTATTATTTTTTCATGCTAATTTTAAAAATATGAACTATTTTGAACTTAATTATAAACTGAATTATATTAATGAATTTGCTGATATTATTGTAGCAGATCTTGCTGAACTTGGTTTTGAAAGCTTTTCGGATGAGGATTTATGTTCTAAAGCCTACATTAAATTTGATTTGTTTAATCACAAAATTGTAACAGATTATTGTGAGTCCTTAATGCCAAAACATATTTCTTCGTTTGATATTATTGAAATACCAATGGTTAATTGGAATGAGGAATGGGAAAAAAATTATTCGTCGGTAATTGTCGATAATTGCATGGTTCGTGCTCCATTTCATCCAATAGATGCAAATGTTAAATATGATATTATAATTGAACCTAAAATGTCTTTTGGGACAGCTCATCATGAAACCACATCTCAAATGATTGAATTGATACTCAAAACGGATTTTATTAATAAAAGAGTTCTTGATATGGGATGTGGCACTGGAGTCTTAGCTATATTAGCATCTATGCGTGGTGCTGCGGATGTATTGGCAATTGATATTGACGAATGGCCCGTATTAAATTCTATTGAAAATGTGAGTGTAAACCAAATTAAGAATATAAATGTGATTCAGGGTGATTCTTCTTCAATTAAGGGTATGAAGTTTGATATTATTCTTGCTAATATTAACCGAAATATACTTCTTGCAGATGTAAATTCTTATTCAGCATGTCTTTCTTCTGAAAATATACTCTTGATAAGTGGAATATATACAGCAGATTTGGAGCTTATCAACAGGGTATTTAGTGAAAATGCTTTAATCTATGAGCGACATGTGGAAAAAAACCAGTGGGTGGCTGCCGTATATCATAAAAAATAGCTTATTTTAGTTAATCGTAATAATTTAAAATCCTGTTTTAATGAAGTCAAATCGTTTAATCTTGCTTCTTATTTTATCTTTTGCTGCGTTGTATCTCACAAATGCACAGATAATAAAAAAATTCTCATCAGATCAATTAGTTTTTGTTGAAGAATTTAAAGGTTTTATGATGATAAATATTTCAACTGATGATAAAACACTTCTTGAAAATTTTATTATAAAACTTACTAGTCCTATTTTTTCAGAACAAGAGAGAGACAATATCATTGTGGTTTCAAATTTGCTTTTGGAATCGAAGGCTATACAAAACCCACATTTTAAAAAATATATCGTATCACTTTTAAAATTCAAGGAAGATAGCCGTTTTGATGCTACTGATTATGCAAATTGGGAACAAGGATTAATTGATTTATTGCAGAAAAAAAGTACTTTAAGGGCTATTGATAGCTATTTAACAGTTATTTTAGATTTAATAGATAAGAACGTACTCTATAAATCATTTTCTACTGAATGGGTTGCTACATCGTTAGATTATAAATTTGTTTTTAATAAGGAGCTGAGAATTGTGTTTGAAAAGACAAATCTTAAGTGCTATTCTAAACGCGATAGTATAGAGATATTAGAAACCAAGGGTAGTATGACTCCTGCTGAGCTAATTTGGCTTGGTAACGGAGGTCTTGTAACATGGGAGCGTTCAGGCTTGGATGCCGAACAAGTGCGCGCAAATATTAAAGGATTTAAAATAGACTTAACAAAATCAGAATATTATGCAGATTCAGTTACATTCATTAATAAAAGTTTTCTTTCTCGTTCTTTAATAGGTAAATTTCATGATAAAGTGATGCAAATTTCTGATACTGCACGAACTGCTTTTCCTGAATTTACATCCTATGCAAATGAATTTAAAATTAAAAACTTATATAAAGGGGTCGATTTTACCGGTGGTTTTCTTTTTGCTGGGTCACGTATTATTGGGAAGGGTACTGAGGAGGCTGCTGCTAGTTTAATTTTTACAAGATCTGATACTATTTTGCTGAGAGCATCATCTTATTATTTTGTAATTACTAAAGATCGTGTTAAGGGTATTAATACTTCCGTTAGTATCTATTTAGGTAATGACTCAATTTATCATCCCGATATTGACTTTAATTATCTCGCTGAAAGACGTGAATTGTTTTTAAATAAAACTACCGATATTTCTTCGCAAGCACCTTATTGGAATTCATATCATCAGATAAATATGGATTTCGGACAACTTTTTTGGGAAATTGATGAGCCATACATCAACTTAAGTATGGTACGAGGTTCTGCCGATGGTATTGCTAATTTTAAATCGTCAAATTTCTTTAGTTTACCTTTTTTTGATGCAATGCAAGGCTATGATCAGGTTCATCCTTTGGTCGCAATAAAACGTTACGGAGATCAAATTAAAAGTGATCAGTTTTATGCTGAAGATTTTGCTGCGTATATGAAATTAAGTTTATCGCAAACACGGCATTATTTGATGCGACTAGCTCGTGAAGGTTTTATCTTTTATAATACTCAAACTGATAAAGTAAGAGTTCGTAAATTATTATTTAATTATATTCAGTCTAGTCTTGGAAAAATAGATTACGATGTTATTGATTTTGATTCTAGAACGCGTGCTCCAATGGAGAATGCATTTCTTGATATTCGCAATATGGATTTAACCATAAATGGTATTCCACGTATTCAAGTGAGTACTGCGCAAAATGTTATTATTTTTCCAAAAGATGCTTCAATAATAATGAAAAGGAATCGAGACTTTCAGTTTCATGGTCGCGTGTATGCTGGCTTATTTAGGTTTTTCGGGAATAATTTCTATTTTAATTATGATAGTTTTAAAATAAATCTTCGCAATATTGATTCTGTTCGAATAAAGGTTGAAACTAGTAATGACGGCTTTGGTAATCCTGTTTATTCTGATTTGCGTAGTGTAATACAAAATGTTACGGGTGAACTATATATTGATAAACCGAACAATAAATCAGGTGTTCGTGATTATCCAAAGTACCCTATTTTCAATAGCAGAGAGAATTCCTATGTGTATTATGATAATCCCAAAATTCTCGGAGGAAAATATCCGAGCAATAGTTTTTATTTTAAGATTGATCCATTTGAAATTGATAGTTTGGATAATTTTTCGAAAAATGCGATGGCGTTTGATGGGTCTTTTTCATCTTCTGGAATCTTACCCGAATTTCGACAAAAATTAAAGTTGCAAGAAGATCTTTCTTTGGGTTTTACAGAAAAAGCTCCCGAAAATGGATACGCTTTATATGAAGGCAAGGGGCGTTTCTTTAATGAGGTTAAGCTTGATATGAACGGATTGAGAGGTAATGGCAAAATCACTTATCTTAACTCAACAACAGAATCAGAAGATTTTATATTTTTCCCTGATTCAATGAATACCGTTGCTAAATCTTTTATTCTTAGCAAGGTGTCTTCTGGAGTTCAATTTCCATCGGCTTCGGTCGAGAATTGTAAAATTCATTGGTTATCTCGAATCGATAAATTTTATGCTACTAATCTCTCAAAACCATTTAATATTATTAATTCTCAAAATTTTCATTATGGTACGCTCTTACTCGAACCAATCGGAATTTCTGGTAGAGGTAAGCTTGATATGACTGTTGCGGAGATGCTTTCTGAATCGTTCAACTATAGAGCAAATGGTTTTAAAACGGATACCTCTGACTTTTTTCTAAAGTCATTAACAGGAAGTATGTTTACCGTTGTAACAAAAAATGTGAATGCGGATATTGATTATGATAAAAGAACGGGTGTATTCATGTCAAATGACGATTTTTCTTTAGTTGAATTCCCTGAAAATAAATATATAAGTTATCTCGATTATTTTGTTTGGAATATGGATATTCAGGAATTCCAAATGGGCTTAGGTAAAAAAGATTATACCACAGAGAAAATTCCATCATTTAATAAAGGAGAAGGTTTATCGGGTCCTCGTTATATTTCAGTAAAGTTTGATCAAGATTCTTTGAATTTTGTTTCGCCAAAAGCAGTTTACGATTATCGAAATAATTTAATTAAAGCTTCAGAAGTGAAGTTTATTAAAGTAGCAGATGCACAAATATTTCCTAGCGATGGAAAAGTTGTTGTTGAGAAAGATGCTTTAATGAGAACTTTTAATGATGCTAAAATTATTGCAAATGATACAACAGCATATCATACTTTTTATAGAGTTAAAGTAGATATATCTTCGCGTAAAAAATATAAAGGAAGCGGAAAGCACGATTATATTGACGAAAATAATAAAATATGGATTCTTGATTTTTCAAATATTTCGGTTAATGATACTTTAACATCTTTTGCCGAAGGCGGTGTAGCGGAACCAGATAGTTTTATGCTTAGCTCTCAATTTTATTTTCAAGGAAATATTGAAATACTAGCCGATCAAAAGTATATGACATTTAAGGGAGGTCTCAAAATAGTATCAAATTGCAACCGAATGGGATCTAAATGGCTATTGTTTAAAACGCCAATTATTCCTGATAGTATTTATATTCCAATTTCAGCTGAACCAAAAGATTTAGACCGAAATACTGCCTATGCTGGTATTTTTATAAGTGATGATTCAATTCATGTATATCCAGCTTTTATTTCAGGAAGAAAAATATTTAATGATTCCTATATTTCTACTGCTAACGGTTTCTTGCATTATAATAAAAAGTATAAAAAGTATGAGATAGGGGCATTAGATAAACTTAACAATAACGATTTAACAGGGAATTATCTTTCATTTCAGCAAGATCCTTGTCGTACTTATGGTGAAGGTAAAATTGATTTAGGTATTGACCTTTGGCGTGTTGGGCTTACTTCGGTTGGTAATGTTAGACATTATCATGATAGCGTTGATGCGCAGTTAAGTGTATTAATGGGACTCGACTTTTTTATGCAAGACGCCCATTTTAAAATAATGACGGATCATCTTGATAGTATTGCTCGATTAAGTGGACGCTTATCTCCTACACGAGAGTACGAAAAGAAACTAAGAGAACTCATATCACTAAGTACCGATACCTCTTTAAAAGTAGAGAAAATATTGTATGATACAGCACAAAAGTGGCCGGGAGCCTTGCGTCATACTCTATTATTGAATAACGTATATCTTAAATGGAATCAGGCAACAAAGTCATATAGATATAAAGGAGATATAGATTTAATAAGCGCGGGAGCAAAGCCAATAAATCTTACAATGGATGGCCAAATTGAGATGAAACATAAGCGAAGTGGCGATGAAATGGAATTGTATCTAAAACTGGATGATAATAACTGGTATTATTTTGGTTATGCTGCTGGTGTTATGTATACAACATCTTCAAACCAAATCTATGTTACTACTGTTACTCAATCAAAAGTTAAAGATAGAATGTTACGTTCTAAACGAGGTATGAAGCCCTATATTTATATGATATCTACATATGACAGAATGGGAAAATTCTTAAAACGTTTTAAGGGAGAACTTGATATTGATGATTTAATTGAATCAGCAGACGATAGCGAAGCTGAAGAAGTGGATAAAAAATAGTGGAATGGTAAAGCTATTTTGAGAGTTCAAGTATATCTAACTCTCGAATATCTTTACCATCAATAATAAAACGGATGGCTGTACTTACTTGATGAAAGCCATATTTACCAGCAGCACCTGGATTAATATGTAATAACTTTAGTTCTTTGTCATAAATGACTTTCAGAATATGCGAGTGACCGCAAATAAAAAGTTGAGGCGGATTGTTCTTTAATTCTTGGCATATACTTTTATCATAATGTTTAGGATAGCCTCCAATATGCGTTATCCATACATTGGTTTCTTCGCATTTAAAGCGTAAATGTTTTGGATAGATTTGACGCAAATCTGGCCCATCAATATTGCCATAAACCGCTAAAAAAGGCTTAAACGATGCAAGTGTATCGGCTGTTTCAATATTACCAATATCACCAGCATGCCATAATTCATCGCAATTTTCAAAAAAATAATTGAGCCTTGTATGAATGTAACCGTGCGTGTCTGACAATAATCCGATGCGTTTCAAATTCTTTTTTTTATGTTGTTAAATTTAGTTAAACTTTTTAATATCATTCTATGCATTATGCATACACCTATAAAGTAGAAGATCGTATTGCTCATCTTGATGAGCAAGAGGCGCTTCATTGTATTAAAGTGCTACGTTTACGCCAAGGCGATAAATTAATTTTGCTTGATGGCAAAGCAAACCTTTATGATGCTGAATTTATTGGAGCTGAAAAAAAGGAAGCTATTGTGGCTATCATTAGTAAAACAAGTATGTTGCTCCGGCCATTTACGCTTCATATTGCCATTGCACCAACAAAAAATATTGATCGTTTTGAATGGTTTGTTGAGAAATCAGTAGAAATAGGAATTGATAAAATAACGCCAATCATTTGTAATAGATCGGAACGTAAAAATGTTAATATTGAACGAACCGAGCGGCTTGTTCTTTCCGCTGTGAAACAATCTATAAGTCCTAATATACCTAGTGTTAGTGAGGCTATTGCTTTTAATAAATTTATTGAGCAGTGTTCAGCTACACATAAATATATTGCACATTGCTCCGTTGATGACAAGTGTAAATTATTTTCAAATTTAATTACCCCAAAATCTGATTATTTAATTTTGATTGGTCCAGAGGGAGACTTCGATGATGAAGAACTTAAATTTGCTAAGACCAATGGTTTTATATCAGTATCTTTGGGCGATATGCGCTTAAGAACAGAAACGGCTGGCCTTTTTGCTTGCATGATTGCCTGTATTGAGAATCAGAAATAACAAACGCCCGCTTGTTGGCGGGCGTTTGTTTAGTTGAGCATTAACTCAATATGTTCAAGAATAGTCGATGGTATCACATGATAACAACTTGCAAAAGCAAGAATGTTTTTTGTGATATTTTCATTGACATCTAATTTCCGGCTCATATCATTAATATAACATGATTCATTAATTTTTAATAAATCATCTGAGAAACGGAAATCTGATTTTAAAAAAGTAGAACTTAGCTTCATAGGCATTTAAATTGTTTTAAATTACCTATAAATAACGCTCGCCTTTTTAAATTATTGCATTAAATTCTTGTCAGGCTTAATTTTCTATCTTCAATCATTTTGCGCAAGTTAATTAGTGCATAACGCATGCGACCTAACGCAGTATTGATGCTAACATTCGTTTGTTCAGCTATTTCTTTAAAGCTGAGATCCGCATAATGTCGCAAATAAATAACTTGTTTTTGATCATCAGGTAATTGCTCTATTAATGCCTTGACCTCATCGGTTATCTGATTGTCAATCATCTTATCTTCAATAGTATCGTCTGAAAATTTGGTGCTATTAAAGAGATCCGTATCATAACGGTCATTTGATATGGTATTGATCTGCTTAGCTTTACGATAGTGGTCAATAACCAAGTTATGAGAAATTCGCAGAACCCACGAAAGAAATTTTCCGTTCTCTTGGTATTTCCCTGTTTTTAATGATTTAATAACCTTAATGAAGCTATCTTGAAGGATATCTTCTGCTAAAGCCTGATTTTTTACGAGCAAATTAATGTAAGTGTAAACTTGATTCTTGTATCTATGAATCAATTCTTCAATGCTCGACTGCCTTCCGTCTATGAATTGTCTTATTAATTCATTGTCGGTTTGAATTTGAGTATTCACAACAACCTCCTTTTTTATTCGTTAATTCTTAAGGAGTAGATGTTTTTCGATAGGCAATCGTTTAAAGCGTTTATTATTTCGAGTCAATTATATCATAAATATAGTAATAAAAAATGATATGGCAAAATATAGTACATTTATGAGCCTGTTATTTGACAGCGTTTTGTTTTATGAAAAAGAAGGAAGAAGCAGTAGAGCAGATAGTTATAAGTAAAGCTCGGGTACATAACCTGAAAAATATTAGTTTATCTTTACCTCGAGATACATTTATTGTTATAACAGGCTTGTCGGGTTCAGGAAAGTCATCATTAGCTTTTGATACTCTTTATGCAGAGGGTCAAAGAAGATATGTTGAGAGTTTATCGTCCTATGCACGACAGTTTTTAGGTAAAATTCATAAACCAGATGTTGATTTCATTAAAGGGATACCTCCCGCAATAGCAATTGAACAAAAGGTAAATGCTCGTAACCCGCGCTCAACAGTAGGTACATCAACAGAAATTTATGATTACTTAAAACTATTATATGCAAGAGTTGGTCATACATTTTCTCCAATTAGTAATGTTGAGGTTAAAAAACATACAGTTGATGATGTTATAAATAAAATACTTTCTTTCCCAAATCAATCACAGGTTATTATTCTACTCCCCCTTTCACTCCATTCACATAAAACAGACAAAGCAGTGCTTGAATTCCTTATAAAGGAAGGAATTTCAGCCCTTGAGCTAAATGGTAAGATATTTCGAATTAAAGAAATACAGGAGAATCCTAAAGCTATTAAGGGACTCGCAAAAATGAATATTGTAGTGGATCGTTTTCGTGTAAGTCACGAACCAGATGATATTAGCCGAATGGCAGATTCTGTACAAACGGCATTTGCTGAAGGTAATGGTGACTTTATTTTAAGAGTAGGAGAGGATGAAAAATCAAAAAATCTTAGTTTTTCATCTCGTTTTGAGATGGATGGAATTATTTTTGAAGAACCAGATGTAAATCTTTTTAGTTTTAATAGCCCTCTTGGCGCATGCTCTGTTTGTGAAGGCTATGGCCGAGTAATTGGCGTTGATGAAAATCTTGTGATACCTGATAAAAATCTTTCTGTTTATGAAGATGCTGTAGTTTGTTGGAAAGGAGAGAAAATGTCTCAATGGAAAGAATTTTTTATTTCTCATGCTTCTAAACTGGGCTTTCCTGTTCATAAACCCTATTTCGAGTTAAAAAATGAACAGAAGGAACTATTGTGGAATGGGAATAAACAGATTGAAGGAATATATACCTTTTTTGAATATCTGGAGACAAAAAAATACAAAATTCAGTATCGTGTTATGTTGGCGCGCTACCGTGGTAAGACCACTTGCCCTAGTTGTAAAGGATCGCGTTTACGAAAGGAAGCAGCGTATGTTAAGGTGAGTGATACATCCATACAACATTTGGTTGATATGCCTATTTTAGAGCTAATAAACTTTTTTAAAAAAATCAAATTTAACGATCAGGATAAAAAAATATCACATCATATTTTATTTGAAATAACTAGTCGGTTGGAGTTTCTTAGCAATGTGGGTTTGGGTTATTTAACGCTTAACCGTCTTAGTTCATCTCTTTCAGGAGGAGAGTCACAACGTATAAACCTCTCTTGTTCATTAGGCAGTAGCCTCGTTGGCTCTTTGTATATTCTTGATGAGCCAAGTATAGGTTTGCATCCACGTGATACAGGATTATTAATTGGTGTGTTAAAAAAACTTACTGAAATAGGGAATACAGTAGTGGTGGTTGAACATGATGAGGAAATTATTAAAGCCGCTGAACATATAATAGATATTGGCCCTTTTGCGGGTAGATTAGGCGGTGAAATTGTTTTTCAAGGTAACTTTAGTGAATTGTTAAAAGAAAAAAATGGCTTAACAGCTGCTTATTTTTCAAAAAGAGAAATGATTCCTCTACCAATAAGTCGCCGTAAATGGAACTCATATATTGAAATTAACGGGGCTCGAGAAAATAATTTAAAAGACATTACGGTTCGTATACCGCTCAATGTTATTACCGTTGTTACAGGTGTTAGTGGTTCTGGTAAATCTTCTTTAATTGGTGATATTTTGTATCCTGCATTAAGTAGTAGAATAAATGCAACTGGTATAAAAGTAGGAGAGCATACATCTATTAAGGGAGATGTACATCGTATTTCACAGATTGAATATATTGATCAGAATCCAATAGGAAAATCATCACGATCCAATCCGGTAACTTATATAAAAGCCTATGATGAGATTCGAAAACTTTTCTCATTGCAACAACATTCTAAAACAATGGGCTATGAGCCATCTCATTTTTCATTTAATGTTGCAGGAGGGCGTTGTGATGAGTGTGATGGTGAAGGCGAAATTACTATTGAAATGCAATTCATGGCTGACGTTAAACTTGTTTGCGATAGTTGCCATGGCCGACGTTTTAAAGATGAAGTGCTTGAGGTAAAATATCATGGGCGTAGTATTCATGATGTTCTTGAAATGACGATTGATGAGGCTGTGGAATTTTTTAAAGAAAATCAAGGAAATACTGAATCAAGAATAATAGATAAGTTGCAAACATTACTTGATGTAGGACTAGGTTATATTCGTTTAGGACAATCATCGAATACCTTGAGTGGTGGAGAGAGTCAACGAGTAAAGCTAGCATCTTTTTTAGTGAAAGGAACTGCCATTAAACCGCATCTCTTTATTTTTGACGAACCTACAACTGGTTTACATATACATGATATTCGTAAATTGTTAGATTCATTTAATGCACTTTTGCGGCAGGGTCATTCAATTGTGATAATAGAACACAATCCGGAGGTTATTAAGTGTGCCGATTGGGTAATTGATTTAGGACCTGAAGGGGGCGACAAAGGTGGTTATTTGGTTTTTGAAGGTATTCCGGAGGATTTAGCAAAATTTAAATCATCATATACAGGTAAATACCTTAAAGAAAAGATGATTCTTTAAAAAATTATAATCTTCCAAATACTCGAGCCAGTATATTTCCAACAGCAGTGGCAGCCCATGAAAAAGGATTTTCACGAATTTTTTTCTCCTGTTCGCCTACTTTAAGAAAGAGACCGTCTAAGGCTTTATTTGTACAGTGAGTGCCAAGGTTTGTGTTTACAGGTGTTAAGCCACTAAATGGAATGCTTGCAATTGTATTATATGCAGTTGAAAGATCATTCCACGCATCATTTGCCGAGTATCCTAGTCCAATAAGGTCTTTGTCTAAAGCTTCATTCATTTTAGGGGCAAATACAGTTACAAGATCATTACGTGTAACACTATTAAAATAGTTTGTGGCGGCTGTTGAGTCAAATCCGGTAGAAGTACTTTTAGTTCCCGCTGGGTTCACGCCATTTAAAATATCCCATGCCTGTGATATACTAAGAGAGGTAATTGCATTTTTAAATATGGGAGAAGCATCATCGGCAGCGTCTTCAGCAGCACGATTAATGGAGAGAATCACCTTTTGTACTAGGGCAGGTCCACCAGAAACTGAGCTGATATTTTCAACAATTACATTAGCTTCAGGAGGTAATAATATTTTAACCGCAGCATCAGCAAAGTAACCATCTGTTATATTTAAACGTGAAGAAGAAGAATCAGTACCAACTATTAGAGCAGTTTTTAAACCATCAATAATTTCGCTAGAAGAGAGCGTATTTGATGCTAAAGTATCAGAATTATTATTGAGAATATCTAATACATACTGTTTCTCACAGGATAAGAATATAAAAAGAGAAAAGATAATGCTAATAATAATACTATTTTTCATAACTGAAATATTAGGTTAAACCTTTATCAGTGCGAAAAACTAGCTTATTCGTCGTCTTTGAAACCAAACATAATTGCAACACAACCACTATTGATTTCTTCTTGGCTTTTTCCGCTAGCAGGTACTTTAATATGAATCTTAAGCTGTTGGCTTGCATCTGTTTTAAAGTCGTATGAAGTAGCGTAATTCTGACTTTTATTATCGTATATCACGTTGTTTTTGCTGTCAATTACACGAAATTGTATTTGAGGTAGTGCTTCTGAACCGCATATAGTAATACGATATACTTGGCCTGAATAGAATGTTTTATATAATTCAGCCTCTTCACCTTCGGTAAGAATTGCCGCATTATAATTCCCATCATGAAGATAGGGCGTGAGTATAGGCTTGCACACATTCTTCGCGAAAGTTTTGCACTGAGCATTTGCATTAAAAGAGAGAAGCGCAAGTGCCAGAGCTACAAATGTAGTTGCTAAATAAAACCTTTTCATGATCAAGAGTGTTTATAAGGTGAAATTCTTTCTTATTGTTTTAATCTTATTGATAAGTTCGTTGAACACTTCAGGGCTCATTGAAACAGTAGAAGTAGACTTAAGCGTTGTAATATTTGTTGCTTCGTCTTTTACTGGTATGGGCTTTGTGGTCACGATATCAATTTTGTCATATATGGTTTGAACTTCTTTCATAGTAGCAAGGAGTTCAGCAACATCCTCATGATAGCTGTATTTCTCAATCATCTTGATTACAATATCAAGGCTGTATTTTTGATCAGCTATACGATCAACTAATTTATTATTATGGAAATTAGTCTGTTCTACTAATTTAGCTGATATATATAAACCTTCAATCCAACCTCCAATTAGCACAACAGATGATATAGCTGCACGATTGTTTTCTTTTAAGTAGGAGCTAGAATTCATAAATGTTTCAGAAATAATATCCATGATTACATCACGGTTATTGACATTTTCCTCAAGTTTTTTCAGTGTGCTATCTGTAAATACATCAAGAATACCAAGGCGATCAGCTATTTCTTTAGCTGCATTCATATATTCAATGGTCGTCTGTGTTTGATCAAATAGACTTGCAAAACTTAAATCGGTAGTATAAATGCCTAAATTTAAAGCCATCTTTTTGTTGGTAGTATATTTAGATGCATTTGATACTGGATTCAGTAATTCTTCATTATAAGTGGCGCCAGCTGTTTTTAGTAGCATAGCAGACTCAAGTGGTGAAGGTAGTGAATAGAAAATCTTCTTCGTATTGTTGAGATCGTTCTTCAGGTCTTGAATGTCCTGATTTAGTTCACTTTCGTCAACATTTACCTCTTCAGAATTTTTTCCACCGCCACAACCAAAAAACAGTGCCGTGACAAGAATAATGGTAAGTACTTGAGACTTCTTGATAATCATAGTCTTGGTCAACATATAGTTTATTGTTTAAGGAATTATCAATTTTCAAATTATGGTAAAAATAATACAATTTCTTAAATAAAGAAAAAATGTATCTATATAAATTCATTAATACCCCTCAAATATAATAAATTTATTGAATCCTAATATCATTTAGAAATCTTTCTCCTTAAGTTATACGAATAGAGGTATTTGTATCTTGTAATGGAATCTCAATAAGGTCGATAAAATGTAATTCGCCCTTTTTTTAAAGTGGAAAGTTGTAATTCGCTGATACCTACATTCTTTCCTGAAAACCCTGTATTCTGATGTGCTATCTCTAAAGTTCCTACTGATACTATCTTATATACAATAGCTGTATGATTCTTCATGCTCTCAGTAATTTGGGTAGTGCCTTTGTTATATTTTAGTGTCACATTTTGAAAATGTATTAAATCACCCGGAAATATGGTGTCTTTTGCCAAATTTAATTTTTTCCCATATACATAGGCATGATCCCATTTAGCACCAGCGCTCGTAAGGGCCTGATTGGCTAAATCCCAACACTCTCCTCTATCAACACTAGTTCCTATTACTGAATTTGTATACGCTAATATTTTTTTATTTAGTTCCGGAAGATTCTGAGCATTCGCTTGATATAGTAATAAAAAAAGGAGAAGGTATGATAAATATCGTGTTAACATTATATTCCCGAGTTAATATTGTCACGAAGTAGTTCTTTATAAAAAGCATTTAAATTGCTTTTCCATCCAATTAAGTAGCTTGTAAATTCTCCTATTTGGCAATTATTTATTTTTTTTGAATAGGGATCTTGCATTATATCTTTTGGGAAATTCTTATGAGCAAATTGTATTTTGCTTTTATTCTTTCGGAACGGGGTTTCATATAAATCGGCCGCGCCGAATAGATGTAGTATGTTGTGTGCAATTTCAGAAGGATATTTATAACTCACAATACCGAATTCTATATCGTCAGCATTCATAGTATTTACTGGGATTGATATGTCTTCTTTAAAATAATTATTTACCATGTATAATAAGCAAACACTTTCAACTTCATATTTATCACGCAAATATGCTATAAGTCGCTCTTTGTTTCTTGGTTGTTCCTGATCTGGTATGCCATCTTTTTTCTCAGGTTGGTATGACGATCCTGCTTCTCTGGCTATTTTATCTGCCCATATATTTAAATTTGTTAATCCTTGTTTTAAGTTTGGCATATATAGCGATTCTAAAACTGATTTTTGAGGTAATTTCCGCTTTATTGTGCTATAAGTCTGTCCAATATAATAATCGTTCTTGATATTTAAGTTGATGTTTTGTTTGCGGGCTTGCTCTTCAATCCATTGTATTGCAATTGCCATACTGTCAATGGTTGATTGTATATCAAATTCAGTCCAAGGGCAGGTTTCTTTACTGTCAACAAAAATAAAATACACTAATACATTATTGCGAAGTTCTTTACATACGTTTTTATACATGCCGTCGCGATAATCAGTACGGTCAAGCGAAAAACTGCTGTAAATAAAGACCAAAACTATGCAAATCAGTAGTTTGCTAGTATAGTTGCTAGGAATCAGTTTTTTGTTCATGGTATAAAAATATAAAAAAAAACTGTTTTTTTTCGTTTATGCCTTCTTAGCTTTTGAAAACGATTGCCTTTTATTGTATAAACAAAAGTTTTTTAAACCACAAAGTTCACATTTTGGTTTTTTAGCTGTACATACATATCGTCCATGTAATATTAACCAGTGATGTGCTTTAGGAATTAATTCTTCAGGAAACCCTTTTGTTAGTTGTTCCTCAGCTTGTAATGGGTTCTTTGCCTTTTTTGTTAAGCCAATTCGCGCAGCTACTCTAAATACATGAGTATCAACAGCAAATCCCGGTTCGTTGTAAATTACAGATCGTATTACATTGGCGGTTTTTCTTCCAACTCCTGGCAAGCATAGTAAAGCATCCATTTCTGGTGGTACAATACCCTTATGCTTTTTTATAAGCATTTTTGACATTTCAAAAAGATGTTGTGCTTTATTATTAGGATAGGAGCATGTTTTAATAAGTTCAAAGATCTTTTCTTGACTTGATGCTGCCATGGATTGTGCATCAGGAAATTGCTTAAAAACATTAGGCGTAATTTGATTTACACGTTTATCTGTGCACTGTGCAGATAAGATTACTGCCACTAGCAATTGAAACGAATTATGGTAGTTTAGCTCTGTTTCAGCATTAGGCATGTGTTTGCTGAAATAATTGATTACTTTTTTATATAGCAGGATGGGTTTCATTATTTTTTCTGTGATCTTGGATGAAAGCGGATAATAGCATCGCGAAGAAACTCTCGGTCTAGATGAGTATATATTTCAGTAGTTATGATCGATTCATGCCCAAGCATTTCCTGTACCGAACGCAAATCTGCACCACCCTCAACTAAATGTGATGCAAACGAATGCCGAAAGGTATGTGGACTGATGTTTTTGTTAACTCTAGCTTTAGTTGCTAAATCTTTAACAAGTATGAAAATCATAACTCGTGAAAGCTTAGCCCCTCTTCGGTTAAGGAATAGGATATCTTCACTTTTTTTTGTAATTTTTATTTGATTTCTGAAATGTTCTAGATATAGTTTTATTTCATGTATAGCTTTATCACTAATAGGAACAAGGCGCTCTTTACTTCCTTTTCCTTTTACTTTAATATAGCCATCGGCAAAGAATAAATCAGAGATTTTGAGACCAATTGCTTCAGAAACGCGAAGACCGCAACTATATAGAGTTTCAATAATTGCATGATTTCTATGCCCTTCATGTGTGCTAAGATCAATACAGTTTAGTATTGCATCAATTTCAGGAAGCGAAAGTACATCGGGCAATTTTCGTCCAATACGAGGTGATTCTAATAAATGCGATGGATCTTTATCAATTATATTTTCGATTAATAAAAATTTAAAAAAAGCGCGAATTCCAGATATAAGACGCACTTGCGAGCGAGTACCCATGCCAAGTTCATTACACCACACCAAAAAATTCTCAAGATGCTTTAATTCAATTGCGGATGGTTGTAAGCCAGGATGTCTCATCTCCATCCATTGGCTTAATTTGTTCACATCTTCAAGATAAGCATCAACTGAGTTTTCAGACAAGGATTTCTCAAGTCTCAAAAATACCGAAAAGTCTTTTTTAAAGGCATCCCATGTTAGCATTTGTCAGAATTTCAGCGTGATATAAAGTTTTTAATGATTATAAGTTATTTTATATATATTTGCGGCATAAAATCGGTTCGTAGCTCAGTTGGTAGAGCACGTGACTCTTAATCATGGGGTCGAGGGTTCGACCCCCTCCGAGCCGACAAGGGGAGCCTAGGCTCCCTTTTTTAATATTCAATTTTAAATGATTGTTCTTCTTTGTTGTCATTTGAGAAATCTCTTAAATTCAGTTTTCTCCCGGGTTCTAATTTCTCCCCTCTTTTTATTGTGTTAATCTGATAGAGTCGCTCCAGCTTGATTCCATATTTTTGTGCTATGGTATACATAGTTTCTCCTTCAATTACCTTATGTGTGTTAAAACCAAATTCAGCTTTGTTTCTTTTGGGTTGAACATATATAATCTGACCTTCGGCTATGCTGGCATCTTTGGGTAGGTCATTGTATTTAAAAATTTCGTTTGGTAAGATACCTAATTCTTTCGCAATTGATATATAGGAGTCGCCTGATTTTGCAATGATGTAGCGAATATTATTATTGTATTTTATTTGTCTTGTACCTAATGATTCGGTTTCTTCTTCTATATTTGTTGACTTATTTTCATCGTTATTTTTTTCTTTTATATCATCAATTTTATTTATTGCATTTTTTGTATCATATTGAGATAGTTGATAGCGTTCAATAAGATCAATAAGCAAGCTTGCATATTTTGGATTAGTTGCATATCCGTTTTTTTTTAGCCCTTTAGCCCATGATTTATAGTCATTCGCTTCATAATCAAACAAGTTTCGATAGCGGGGAGTGCGCATCAGAAAATCAGTGTGGTCTCGATATGACTCATAGGGACTATTATATTTTCGGAAGCATTCATGCTTTTTATCATCATCTTCGTAAATCTTTTTACCTTGCCAATTATGACATTTAATACCGAAATGATTATTACCCTCACGCGCTAAGAAACTATTACCACTGTTTGATTCAAGAATTCCTTGTGCAAGAGTAATGCTTGCTGGAATATTGCTGCGTTTCATTTCTTTTACAGCAATGCCTCTATATTTAATAATGTAGTCGCTCGTGCTACCACTAGTAGGTGTGCTTGATATGTTGTTCTGATTTTTGCATGATGATATCACTATTAGAAAGGTGATACCGATTAACCAATAGGATGGAAGTGTACATGCTGAATGATTAGTAGCTTGCAATAATTTTTCTGAATTTCTCATTCGGTATAAGTCCTTTGTCATCTTCAGCAAATTCTGTAAATATGCGGTTTACGTAGTACATCTCTAATTCACCTTTGTATTTTACTTCAATTTTTCCACGATAGGTGCAATCAAAATAATCTTTAATATATTGATATGTTACTCCCGATATATTCACTCTCCCAATTTCTCCAGCTGTTTCCATTCGGCTAGCAGTGTTTACAGTATCACCCCAAATGTCATATGCAATTTTTTTACGACCAATAACTCCTGCAATAACTTCACCACTATGAATACCAAGGCGAAGATCCCAAGCGGGTTTGCCATTATCAATATAATGTTGCCTGTGTTTTGTAACAAAATCTTGAATTTCTAGACCTGCAAGAACCACGTCAATAGGATTGCTTTTATTGCTTAAAGGTAGCCCGCCTGCACACATATATGAGTCTCCAATAGTTTTTATTTTCTCAATATAACGTTTGCCAGTTATCTCATCAAATGCATCGAAAAAATTACTGAGTTCTTTAATCAATTCTTCAGTCGGAAGTTGTTCTGAAAGTTTTGTGAATCCCTTAAAGTCTGTAAATAAAACAGATACTAGCTTGTAGGTTTTTAAACTTGTACTTCCTTTTGTTTTTAATTGTTTTGCTACGGTATACGGGAAGATATTGAAGAGTAATTCATCTGCTTTTTGACGTTCCTTTTCAATTTCAATTCGTTGTTTCTCAAGTATCTCGTTAGTTGTTTCAAGATGTTTTGTAACTTTTAAAAGATAGTTATTTTGTTCCTCTAAACGTGATTCTGCTTTTTTTAGTTCGGTAATGTCTGTTTCAATGGCAATTAAATTAATTAGCTGCCCTGTTACCTCATGAAATACTGGCGTTAAGGTAGTTTGTATCCATTTTTCATCACCAGATTTGGATTTCCAGAAGTTTTCATAAAGAACATTTACTTTATCTGAAACACAACGTTGAAGTGCTTTACCAAAACCTGTATTTACTTGAGGATTAAAATAGGAGTCTTCAAATTTTTTCTTAAATTCAATAAATGAATATTCATACATTTCAGTAAAACCGTTGTTTACCCATTCTAGCTTGCCATCAGGGCTAATTATGGCAACTGAATTAGAACTTTTACTTGCAATAGTAGCAAGTTGTTCAACTTTTTCAGCTTGTTTAAGAAATTTAAGAAAATAGTTGTTTTTTGAGACAATTGATTTTAAACGTATTGGAAGTTCAATCTTGTCAATAGGTTTAAAGAGAAGATCAATAATACCCATCTCAAAAATCTTCTCTAAATTTAGTTTTTCAGAAGCATCGACAATAACAAGTAAGGGTATTGCTCTAGTTTCGCGAGTTGAACGTAATGACTGTAATAGTTCAAAGTTTCGTTCTGCAGGTGTTAGGTTTAGGATGATAGCATCAGGTCTATTTTCATATGCATTCATTATCAATGCATCTGGTTTGCCTTCGGTTGACACATCAAAAGGTAAACCAGAATTCTCAAGTATCTTTTTTATCTCGCCTTGTGATTCCTTGCTTTTTTCGGCTAGTAATATTCTATATCCCATTTGTCCTGATTCAAGTCCCTAAAATAATGATATTTGGTGAATAAATCAATTATTCTAGATTTAAATATTTGTTTTCCAGCATTAGAGAATGGGTGCATCCCATTTGTCTGGCATTTCTCTCCATTTTTTCAATATATCTATATCGGTCTTTTTTATGTAGTTAGACTCAGCAGCCATTTCAATAACCGTTTGATAATCGGTAAGTGTATGTAGTTTGCATTCTTGCATTTTGAAATTCTCTGTGGCATTGTCAAATCCATAGGTAAATATCGCAAGCATCCCTAAAACAGTACAATTAAAGTCTCTGAGTGCTTCTACAGCTTTAAGACTGCTCTTTCCGGTTGAAATTAGGTCTTCAATTACGACTACCTTTGATCCAGGCTTTAGGTAACCTTCTACTAAATTTGCTAATCCATGCTCTTTTGGGGCAGAACGAACATAAACAAAAGGCAAGCCAAGTAAATCGGCCACTAGCACACCATGAGCGATGGCTCCTGTTGCAACGCCAGCAATTGCATCTGTATCAGGATATTGCTCCTGAATTGTTTCAGCAAAGGCCTCAGCAATTGTTTGCCGAACTTCCGGATATGAAAGGGTTTGTCTATTGTCGCAATAAATTGGCGATCTCCACCCAGATGCCCATTTAAATGGATTTGCAGGTTCTAATTTTATTGCGTTAATTTGCAGGAGCAATCCTGCTATTGTTTTTGATGTATTTTCCATGTTGCAAATGTATAAAGTTTTTTATAACGAAAGGATAATTTTTCTTTGTCCTCATAGGCTACCTGAATATGAATCAGATCAGTCCATAATTTATTATTATAATTCAAGAGAAGAGTTGCTTGATTATGTTAATCTCTTTTATTTTAAATCTTCAGCAACTCCTTCGCTTTTTATCATTCACGAGGATATTGAGCTTTTGTTTGCTTCCTTTGTGTCGTATCATCAATACATCTATGCAGCTGGTGGTATTGTTAAAAAAAGAGGAGGCGATATTTTATTTATATATCGTTTTAATAGATGGGATTTGCCTAAAGGCAAGGTGGAACCAAATGAAGATATTGAACAAGCAGCATTGCGTGAGGTGGAGGAGGAGTGTGGTATATCTGGTCATAAAATAGTAAAGCAATTATCGCCCGTTTATCATGTATATTTACAAAACGACCAAATGGTGTTAAAGAAAACTTTTTGGTATGAAATGTTATTGGCGGGGAAACATTTGTTAGTTCCTCAAATTAGTGAGGGTATTTCTGAGGTTGCCTGGAAAGGCAAAAAGGATAGAGATTTGATTTATACCGATACTTATGCCTCTCTGGCAGATGTTTTAAAAGAATCCGGCTTCTGAACCATCTCCTTCAATTGCTCCATTTTTTTTCATAATCTCGTATATTTTTCGCTCAATTCCTTCTGTGGCAGAAGGGGCTGATGATAGAATTATTCTCCCATCTGGTCCTAAAAATAAACAGGAGGGATAAGCCTGTATGTTATAATTATATAGTAACTCGCTATTGTTTCCTGAATAAAGAAAAAGCCAATCATATTTATTGCTTTTTACAAAATGTTTCATTTCACTAAATGAGCTATCAACGAACATGGATATTATAATAACTTTGTTGCCAAAGCGACGATGGTATTCATTTAGTATACGATATTCTTTAAGGCAGGTGTAATTTTCTGGGCTACAGAAATGCATATAAACATAGCGACCATAAAAATCGGAAAGGATTTGATAAATACTATCTTTTGTTAGGAGTATGAATGTGGGTGGTTTTTCTCCTGTCATAATTCGTGCGATATCAAATCGTATTTCTTTTGCAATGGTGCTAAATGGGGGGGGAGATTTAAGAATGATGCTATCAAGTAACTCCAGATGCCTTTTAATCTCAAATGTTTTTGAAAACTGATCATCGTATATGCTCTTTAATATAATGAGTGTTTGTAAGGAGCTATCTTTTATGCCAAAATTGGATCTCAAAAATTGCATTAAATTATTGGGCTGCCTATCTGAGTAAACCGCTATTGATAGTGCTTGAATTAGATCGGTTTTACTAAGATTGAAGAAAAGTTTGTCAAAAATACTATTAAATAGTTCTATAAATGCAGGGTTTTCAATTTGTAATGACTGATTGGAGAAATATTGTTCAGCCGCTTTAGACACTGGGAGTTTTTGATAGATTTGTTTAATTAGAATTTGTTTATTGTGAAGATAAGATAGGAGGAATTCATTCTTCTCTTTTTTTAGAAACCGAGTGTTCATCTCTGTTATTACTGAGTCAGCTTTCGCTTTTAAATTACGGTATACATTCAATGATGCTTTATCTACAAAATGACTATAGATGGAATCAATAATGAAAATCTTGTAATTTAATTCCTCCGTTTCTAATATTCTATTGCTAGTTGTGAGATTCGTTGCTACTTCAATTCCAATAGGAAACCGTTCTTCAGTAAAAAAAGGATTTAATTCATCAGCTTTTGTTTTTTGACGGGAGGGAGGAAGGATGACCTGATATTTTCTGTTCGTTTCGGCAAATAGGCTTAAATGTAATGCCTGTATTCGGGTATGTATCAGTTGTGTTTTTTTAATATTTAAATTACATTTAAAGGAGCCATTTTGATCACTTATACATTCTCCAATAATTCTTTCATGATGGGTAAACGGATTGTCTTCGGTAAGAAATGTTATTGTCGTATTTTTGAAGTCACTGCGATTACATTCAATAATAGTTTGGCCTGTAACTATTACTGGGAGAAGATAAGCAATTACTGAAATGATTTTACGAAGCATTATTTAATTGATTTCAATTCATCGGCAATGATAGTAGAGACAAATGCTGAAATAGAGCCATTATTTTTAAAGATATCGCGTACAACGGTTGAGTGAATATGACTTAACTTAGGATCGGTAAGCAAAAACACTGTTTCAATGGTATTATTAAGTTCTTTATTGCTAGCGGCAATAATTGTTTCAAACTCAAGGTCTGAAATGGAACGTATGCCACGCAAAATGAAGAGTGCATCAGATGTTTTACACAAATCAACGGTCAGACCTTGATAGGTTAGAACCGTAACCCTTTTATTTCCCTCAAAGAGCTTTGAAATGCATGCTAATCGTCGCTCAGCAGTTAATAGGGTTTTCTTTTCAATATTTACTCCTATGGCTATAATTATTATATCAAAGAGCTCTAAACCTCTACGAACTATGGCTTCATGACCCAAGGTAAATGGATCAAAAGTGCCTGGGAAAACTGCGATTCTATTCATTTTTTGAATTTATTTATACAAATTTACATAAAAGGTCTTAAATGCCGACTTAAACATTTAATTTATACTGTTGTTATCAGTTCGTTTTTAAATTTAAATAGGAAAGTACAAGGTGTGATGCTTTTTTTATTTGTTCGTCATTTGGTAGTACTGAGAATATTTCTTCAATGTATTTTTCTTTTTTTAAAATTTGATAGCTCTTCTGAAAATTAATATCGAATACCCAACTTATTTGTAATAGTTTAAAATCGTTTATACTAATAAGTTCTTTTTTATCTACAATTTGTGAACGCAAGATATATTCTAGCGCTATTGAATTATACGATTCAGTCTCTGGCAAATCGAGCACCAGCGTGCTGTTTAAATTCTTGCTGAGATAGTAGTCGGTAACCAGTTTCAAAATGTCAAGCTTGTCAGCATCTCGAATAATCTTTACATAAATAGTGGTTTCTTCATCTAATAAATTTGATATTTCTTTTCTGTTGTGATGTAGTACCACCTGCTTTATAATTTGATGTTCTTTACTATTTAGTTCATTTAATATCCCAATTCTATCTATTACTTCTTGACCTAAGCAGCCATGGTCAATTGATTGATTGTCTGAGAATGTCTGATAATCTCGATATTGCTCAAATCGGCCGATATCATGGAGTAAACCACATATTTTTGCAAGAAGAATGGTTTCATGTTCGTAGTTGCATGATACAGCTAATTCTTCACTTAACTGCATGACTCTTTCTGAATGCTTTATTTTTAAGAGTATGTTTTTATCACTTGCCTCATTTGCTGATCGGAATAATGCTGTATATTCAGAGAATGCGATGCTGATGGAATTGAAGTTGGCAATATTCATCTTTAAATTATTTCAGGGTGCAGAGATACGATAATTTGTATAAGTCGAATAGAATTAGTGATGGTTTTTGACTTAAAAGATTCTTTTCCATAAGCGTATTAAAATGCTTGTATAGTAATGAAAATATTGAGTTTAATCCATATTTTTGAAGTTTTTTATAGCTAAGCATTATTCGTATATCCTTAATAAATAAGGGATCGTTACAATAGTAATCGCATATTTCTTTTAGTGTAACTAAACTCACTTTTGTTTTTTTTAAAAAAACAGATGATTCTTCTATACCGTCATGTATAAGAGTGTTATCAATATGTTTAATCAGAATATTTCTGTTTTTTAATTCAAATCCAAATAAAGTATCTTCATGGCCATAATGGCTTATTTTTTCATTAAAAAGGATCGATTTGAAAATGTCAGCGGAGATAAAAAAATTAAATGCAGAGAAGCCAGACCATGCATTTTTATTTCGAATTTCGGCTGGACGCATTTCACGGTGAATACCGTAATACCAACGTAAATATCGATTGGAGTTCTTTTCTGGTATTAAATGATAGGCAGTACCTCCGCACAAAACTAATGATGAACTGGCATTTTCAATATACGTTTTAATGAAATCAGGCTTGACAAGACTTGCATCACAATCAATAAATAGCAAGAACTTACCTTTTGCTTTTAAAGCCAATGTGTTTCTAGCTATCGATCTATTTAAAAGCTGTTCGGAATGTATTACTATAATGAGATCCTTCTTTTGAAGCTTTTCAAGCTCGTATGAATAGGCCTGATCGGAATGATTGTTAAGTAGAATTATTTCAAATGGGTATTTTAGGAGTATGGCCTGTGCATACAGGTCATTTACCAATTTTTTAGTGTTATAATTATATACAGGGATTAGTATGGATAACATCTTTAATATAGTTTAGTACAAATAAAAAAAGGAAAGAATTGCTTCTTTCCTTTTTTTTTATATCCTTATTAAATTAATTTGCAACGTAAATCCAAGCTTCTAATTCACCTTTATCTCGTATACTCATCATTTCATTTATTGCGCTTCTCATATCAGGCATTTGTTTTACAGATACCAAATTAAAGCCATTACTAGCAGAAACAATAGTTGCTTCAGGAAAACTAAATTGCGAAGCCATCTTAGTTTTATAGCTCTCGGCATATTCGGGAGTTTTAAAACTACCCGTAATTACATGATATTTGTTGGAAGAATTAAATGTTGCAGCTGGAGCTACTTCAGCGGGGTTGGTTGAATCAACTTGTGATTGTTCCATTTCGAGCATTGAAAGGGAGTCGGCAGCACGAATGCTATCCATACGTGCAAGATAATTTTCCATTGTATCAGCAGCATGTTTTTTGCCGAACATTTTGGACTTTATAAACTTGCAGTTGGTAAAAAACAAACTGCTTATGATCATCAAGACAAGTATTCTTCTCATAATTATTAGGTTTTCAAGGTTTGCATTAAATGATTTATTATGCTAATATACATAAATTTGTATATGATACCATCATATGGGTGTTGTTTTTTTTAAAATGCAATTATTTTTTACTTTATAGCTCTTTTTTATTGCAGTAGCTCCTTATATTCACAAGCGATATCTTATATTTGATTTAATGTTAATAAACTGTGTAAAACCTTTTTACCTTTTATTATGGCGAATGATTTTTCAGCTGAATTTATTGAGGCGCTAAAAGATTACTTTTTTTTACTAGAGAAAAAGTATCAACAAGATGTAGTACATACTCTTGTTTGTGAACGGTATGGTTTAACGTCTATTCAATCTGATATCCTTTTGTTAGGGGTTTTTACTCTTGAAAAGGTTGCTGAGCGCAAAAATAAATTGACTGATCGCCTGGATGCCGATATCCTTGCTATTGATGCATATAATGTGATTCGCACAATCGCTAATTATTTTCTAAAACATAAGATTTTTATCTGTTTTGATGATATGATACGTGATACCGAGGGGTTGCATAAAGATTCAAATAATCATGATATTATAGTGTGTGCGGTTTCTGCTTTAGTACGTTTTCTGTCAAATTATAATCCATTACCCAAATTATTGTTTTATATTGATACAAGAATGACTACTTCTGATTTTATTGAACGTGTTTTACTTGAACAATTAAAGATGTCAAGCCTTCATGCGGAGGTGCTAAGTAAATCGGATATTACATGTTCTTTAATATGTCAATCGAATGCAATAATATCAACATCAAATATTCAAATTATTGATCAAACTGAAAGTCGTATTTTTGATCTTGCTTGCGAGGTTATGTTTGATCAGTTTAATCCAGAATTTATTGATCTTAGAACACTTGCAGATTATAATACTGTTTTGGTTCGTAAGACAATAAAGATGTATTTTTGAAAAATAAGAGCTTTTTTTATAACTTTTCTATTGATTCATATATTTCAATAGCTGCACGCGATTTGTTTAATGTGTAAAAATGTATGCCAGGAGCACCTTGTTTTAAAAGATCTTGACATTGATGAATGGCGTATTCTAAACCTATTTGATATATTTTTTTATCATCTTCTTTATGTGCTTCCAGTTTTTCTCGGAGGTCAATAGGAATAGCTGCGCCGCTCATATCAACAAATCTTTTTACTTGGTTGTAGCTAGTAATTGGTATAATGCCTGGAATTATGCGGCAGTTAATGCCATTTTGTTTTACTTGTTCTTTAAATTTAAAGTAAACTTTATTATCAAAAAATAGTTGTGTAATGAGGAAATCGGCACCAGCATCTACTTTCTTTTTCAGGCTATTTATGTCATTTGCAATGCTTGTTGCTTCAGGGTGTTTCTCTGGATAAGCACCTGCGCCTATTGAAAAGCCTCCAAGTTTTTTCGCAAAACCAATTAAATCACTTGCATATCCAAATCCTTGTTCAAAGGGAACAAATACTTTTTGTCCAACTGGTGGATCACCACGCAATAGCATTAGGTTTTCAATATTGTGTTTTGAAAGATGTTCTAAGTCGGACTTTATCTTGTCTTGAGTTGCATTAACACAAGTGTAATGCGCCATGGTTGTTAGGCCCAGTTTATTCTGAAAAAGATCCACTAAATTAAAAGTGCGTTCTTGATTTGATCCGCCTGCCCCATAGGTAATACTAATAAATGATGGGTTAAGGCGCATGAGTTGACCTGCGTTTACGCCAAATTCAATAGCACTTATTTCATCTTTAGGAGGAAAAAATTCAAAAGAAAAAGTTTTTTCTTGTTGCTTAAAAATATCGGTAATCTTCATTTATGTTTTTTTCAAATATTTAAGATGCTGAGAGTGTTTATTGATTGTTTATTCTGAGCCACCATTTGTAAAATTCTTCATCAGATATTAGCTTCTCGCCAAATTCTTTCAAGTAAAGTTCTTTTTCACGTTCTTTAACGAAACGTGTTTTTAATTTATAGCCCCAATCATCAATTACATGAATGTTATGGCCACCGAGTCTGCGGTTTTCGGTAAAAAGTCGAATCTCTTTATCTTTAAACTGTGTCATTCCTTGATATATTGAAAAAGTAAAATTAAACATTAAAACAGATTTTCAAAACGATTGTCTTCCTGCTTTATAAATTTTGTTTGATTGTGGACTTGTTTAAGATGGTCTAATTTACTGATTATTAGCTTTTAGATTTTTATTTAGAAGGTCTTGTTTTTATCTTGAATATCTCAAAATTCTCTATATTTATAACAAATGAAGTATTTTTAAGCCGTAATTTTGTTGAATAAATCATAAAACAGATCACTCGTCATTGGTTTAATCCGTATCTCAATAGCAATATACGAATAAAAAACCTTTTATTACGTTGATAATTTTTAATTTTGCCTAAAACCAGACTATGTTTAAGCCAATTATTGATTTCATCAAATCTGAATATGCCCAAAAGGATTTTATTCCTTTACATGAGCCTTTATTTTCAGGAAATGAAAAAGCCTATCTTAATGAATGTATTGACAGTACCTATGTTTCAAGTGTAGGTAAATTTGTTGATCGTTTTGAGGAAATGATGGCTGCATACACTGGTGCGCCTTATGCAATAGCAGTAGTTAACGGAACCAATGCCTTATATCTTGCTTTAAAAATGGCGGGTGTTGAACAAGGGGATGAAGTAATAACTCAATCGCTTACATTTATTGCTACAGCCAATGCCATTCATTATACTGGGGCAAAACCTATTTTTATTGATGTTGACAAGGAAACCCTTGGCCTATCACCTCATGCCTTGGAGGAATTTTTAAAGGAATATAGTATAATTAATCATGGTCAATGTCGTAATAAAAAAACTGGAGCTGTAATAAAGGCTTGCGTACCAATGCATACTTTTGGTCATCCATTGAAGATTGATAAAATTACAGAAATATGTAAACATTATCATATTGAGTTGATTGAAGATGCTGCTGAATCTTTAGGAAGTACCTTTAAAGGTATTCATACTGGTAATTATGGTTTGTTCGGTATTCTTAGTTTTAATGGCAATAAAACCATAACTACGGGCGGAGGCGGAATGATTCTTACTTCTGATCCTTTGCTAGCCAAAAAAGCAAAGCACCTTACAACTCAAGCAAGAGTGCCTCATAGATGGGAATTTAACCATGATGAAATAGGATATAATTACCGATTGCCAAATATTAATGCCGCATTGGGTTGTGCTCAAATGGAGCAATTGCCCCATTTTATTGTTAAGAAACGCGAACAAGCAAGTCGGTATAAAAATTATTGTAATGCAAGCGGATATTCATTTTTAACCGAACCTGTTGATGCCGTTTCAAATTACTGGCTTAATGCTATTGTTTTAAAAGATAAAACTGAGAGAGACGTTTTTCTTAATGAAACAAATGATAGCGGAGTAATGACGCGTCCTCTTTGGACTCCAATGCACCATTTGCCAATGTTCACAGCATGTCAGCAGTATGCATTGGTGAATACCGATTGGCTGGCTGATAGAGTGGTGAATATTCCGAGTAGCGTGAATAATAAAATACCTAAATGAATCTTTTAGAAGACATATATTATGATGAAAACTACGCTAGGCTTTACATTTCCGGTGATGAGTCTATTTTTAGTTTTAGATACGATGAGGGTTCCCTTCTTTTTTACAATTTAGCTATTCGTAGACCCATTAAAAAAATTGGAGATGAGGTTTTATCCGAAACATTTTATGATCTTGAAACTCCTTATGGATACGGTGGTTATTTGGTAAACACGGATGATATTCTATTCATAAAAAGAGCGCTTGAAAAATATAAGGAGCATTGTGTTAAAGAAAAAATTATTGCTGAGTTTATACGTTTTCATCCTTTTAATTCTTTTCCATCTTTACATTCCCCTTTTTTAAGCTTTTGTTCAGCCGATAGAGATGTAGTTATTGTCGATTTAATGAAAAGTCATGATGAGCGCTGGGAGTGCTATAAATCTAAGCTACGAACATTGCTCAGAAAATGTGAATCAGTACTTAGTTTTTCTGAATTGACGGATTTAAAACGGTTTCAAATTATATACCACGAAACAATGAATCGTGAGGATGCAGCTGATTTTTATTTTTTCGACGACTCGTATTTTAAAAAAATGGCAAATTTCTCAAATATCCGTTTTTATGGTGTAAGCAGCAATGAGGAGCTAATTTCTGCAGGCTGTTTTATGTTTGGCAAAGAAATAGCTCATTATCATTTGTCGGGTAATGTTACCGAACAAATGAAACTTAATGGGAATTATTTATTGCTCGATCGATTATTTGATATTGCCAAAGAGAGAAATTGTAAGTGGTTTCACCTTGGCGGCGGTAAATCGAATAACACAGAAGATTCATTATTATTTTTTAAGAGTAAGTTTTCAGATATAACAAAAACATTTTTTATTGGAGGAATGGTTTTTATTCCCGATATTTATGAAAAATATAAACAAATATGGGACAATAAACACCCAGGTAATCAGTTAAAATATTTTCTCAAGTACCGACAAGTATGAGTAACGTTTTTATTATTGCAGAGGCAGGAGTAAATCATAATGGCGATATTGAATTGGCTAAAAAGCTGGTAGATATTGCTGCTGAAGCTGGTGTGGATGCGGTGAAATTTCAAACCTGGCGAACGGAATTACTAGTTACAAAAGATTCGCCGCAAGCCGAATATCAAACGCTGAATACGGGAGTTAAGGAAAGTCAGTTTGATATGTTAAAAAGACTCGAGTTGTCTTTTGATGATTTTAGAGAACTAAAGAAATATTGTGATTCAAAAAGCATTTTATTTCTCTCAACACCCGATGATTTTGAAAGTGCAACTTTTTTAAATGATTTACAAGATATCTTTAAAGTCGGTTCTGCAGAGCTTACTAACTACCCCTTTTTACGTCATATTGCATCGTTCGGTAAACCCATGATTCTATCAACTGGCATGGCTACTATGGATGAAATTGCACAAGCAATACAATGGCTCAATGAGGAGGGAATCACCAGCGAAAAACTTACCATTTTACATTGTACTACCAATTATCCGACACCGTTTGATCAGGTAAATTTGAAAGCGATGCAAACCATTAAGCAGGTTTTTAATGTTAAGGTAGGTTACTCTGATCATACACTTGGAATAGAAGTCCCTATTGCTGCAGTAGCAATTGGTGCTGAGCTTATAGAGAAGCATTTTACGATTGATAAAGCCATGCAGGGGCCTGATCATATCGCAAGTTTATCTCCTATAGAGCTAAATTTAATGGTTGCTGGAATAAGAAATGTTGAGAAATGTTTGGGCGATGGAATAAAAAAACCATTTGCCATTGAACTCGAAAATAAAAAAGTGGTTCGAAAAATTATTGTTGCTTTAAGAGATATAAATAAAGGCGATCTATTGTCTTCAGATAATATGTGTTTAAAGCGAAGTAATGGTTTTGGAGTGGAACCTGAAAATTGGATTAAATTAGATGGAAAGGCTGCTTCTAAAGCATACTTAAAAGATGAAGCTATTTTATTATGAAACCCACATGTAAACTTTCTGTTAAAAGAAACCCAGTTGAGAGTAGTTTTATGTATGTTGATCTACCTCCTGACCGAACACATATGGGTTACATACGACCTAAAAAAATAATTATTTACGGATGAAAAAAACAAATAAGAGAAAAATCTGTTTTGTTACAGGAGCAAGATCCGATTATGGATTATTACATTTTTTATTAAAAATGGCAGTAAAAGATAGTGCTTTTAAGGTTCAGATTCTTGTTACTGGCTCGCACCTATCAAAAGATCATGGATTGACGTTTAGTGAGATTGAAAATGATGGCTTTCGAATTGATTTAAGAGTAGACATGCTCATCTCGGACGATACTTCTGCTGGTGTTGTAAAGTCAATGGGAGTAGGCATGATAGGATTTGCAGAAGCATATAAAGAGCTTACCCCCGATTTATTAGTTGTCTTGGGAGATCGTTATGAAATATTAGTGGCTGTTTCTGCTGCACTCATTTATCAAATACCGGTGGCGCATATAAGTGGTGGCGAACTAACAGAAGGAGCAGTAGATGATTCAATTCGTCATGCTATTACTAAGCTCAGTAATATTCATTTTACTGCAACGAAAGAGTATAGGCAACGTGTTATTCAAATGGGCGAAAATCCGAGTCGTGTTTTTAATATTGGTGAAGTAGGACTCGATTATATAACGCATACCAAACTACTATCAAAACGTGAAGTTGAGAAACAAACGGGCTTTACGTTTGGCAATAAAAATATTTTAGTAACTTTTCATCCAGAAACGATTGGCGATAAATCCGCTATATTACAGATATCTGAAATTCTAAAAGCTTTTGAAAAGCATAAAGATATGAATATTGTTTTTACCAAGCCTAATGCCGATATGGATGGTAAAATTATTTGGGAAGAATGTTTAAAATATCAGAGAAGGTATCCAAAGAGAATCTTCACATTTGTTTCATTAGGTCGTCATCGCTATTTATCAATGATGAAATATATGGATGCTGTTGTTGGTAATACTTCTAGTGGTATTGTTGAAGCGCCAAGTCTTCATGTGGCCTCCATAAATATTGGGTCACGACAGACAGGTCGTATACGAGCATCAAGTGTAATTAATGTGCCTTGTACCTGCATAGCGATTGATAAAGCATTAGACAAGATCTATTCAACATCATATATGAAGGTAGTATCAAATGTTAAAAATCCATATGGCAAAGGTAACAGTAGTTTAAATTTACTCAAGGTTTTAAAGAAAACCGATTTTAAAACGTTATTGTTAAAAAAGTTTTATGATAAAAAATAACGAACGAAAATATTTTGGAGGTGAGTTACCTCAGCTCGAGAATTCCACTATGTCTTGTTTTACAGATAGTGGTCGTACGTCACTACGTTTAATACTCTCGAATATCACTAGCAAGAAAATTTTGCTTCCCGATTTTTTATGTAAAGTAGTACTCGATGAGGTTTTAAATGCTGGTTGTTCATATTCCTTTTATCATGTTAATCGCGATCTCACTATAGATTTTGGTTCAATTAATGAAGAATTTGATGTTTTTTATAGAATCTCTTACTTTGGTTCCTTTAATCCAATTCCCTTACAGTTTCGAGAAAAAATCGTTATTGATGACTTTGTCTTCGATTTACTTCCACTAAATAAGGATGCATTAAAAAATTGGTACGGATATACTAGTTGGAGAAAAATTTTAGAGGTATCTGATGGCAGTATTTTGGCTTCTACCAGTATTTTTCATTGTAATTTTGAAATAGATTTAATAGCGCCTTTTGCTAAAATTAAAAATTTAGCTAGAGAGGCGAAGACAAAATTTTTAATGAGCAAAATGGACAATGAAAATGACTATTTAGATCTTTTTGCTGCAGCTGAACAAACATTAGATAAACAGAAAAAAACATTCAAAGCCTCTGATGGTAGTGTTCGTTTGTTCCTATATAATTTATTGAATAATGAAATTATTACAAATAAAAGAGCTAAGAATTATGATGCCGCATATTCAATATTAAAAGATTTCTCCATAGACATACGTCCTGTGTTTTGCTCATTTTTACCACTTTTAGTGCCTGATACAATGAGTTTAAGAGATAAGTTAATGACAAAAAAAATATTTCTACCTTGTTTTTGGCCTAAAATTGAGAATGTTGATTCTGTTTTTAAAGATGGAATTGTTGCCATTCCACTGCATCCGTATTATGACACCGAGGAGGTGCTTCAAGTTGCGAAGGAGATAAAGTTACTTTTAGCCTAACCCCCCCTTATTCTGTCTTTTTTGATCAGATGAGTTGAGGGAAATCACTCGTGTATTATTTAGTACGTGCAAATTTATTGAATTTTATTACAATGCTTTACTTTTTATACTATTGATAGTTAGGGCGATATGATTAATTTAGGTGTTTTTTTTCTGATTTTTTTTCTGATTTCATTTGATTTAGGTAGAAAGAAAGATATTAAGTAAATTTGTTCCATGATATCAATTTTTCCAATCATTACAGCCCGTGCTGGTAGTAAGCGATTACCGGGTAAAAACAGCATTCAATTAGCAGGTAAGCCACTTATTACTTGGTCTATAGAAGCAGCTAGGCAATCTGGCTTTGTATCTCAAGTCGTAGTTAGTACTGATTCAGATAAAATTGCACAGATATCGAAAGATGCCGGTGCCTATGTACCTTTCATTAGGCCTGATTATTTGTCGGATGATACAGCTTCGTCATTTGATGTTGTAAAACATGCAATTGATTTTATGAAAGAATTTGAATTTAAAACCTATGATTTTGTAATGTTGCTCCAACCTACTTCTCCATTACGAACAGCCAATGATATAATTCAGGCAATAGAATTATTAGAATCAAAAAAGGCAGACGCCGTTGTTTCTGTTTGTGAGACGGAGCATTCACCACTATGGCAGAATACTTTACCTAGTGATCTATCGATGTCAAATTTTTTGAATAATGAATATGCTGGGGTTCCCTCACAGCAGTTACCCATCTATTATCGTTTAAATGGCGCTATTTATATTTGCAGAATGAGTCGTTTTTTAGAAGAAAAGACCTTTTTTATTAAAGATAAAATATTTGCGTATGTAATGCCTAGTAAACGATCTGTGGATATTGATACAGCATTTGATTTGAAATTAGCAGAAGTATTGCTGACTCAAAATTTGTAAAATTTACTTAGCATTTTGAATCTTAAATAAAATAAAATGAAAATATTAATTACAGGAACGGCAGGTTTTATTGGTTTTCATTTGGCACATAAATTAGCCAAAGCTGGACATGAAATTGTTGGTCTTGATAGTAAGAATGATTATTACGATGTTGAGTTAAAATATGCGCGTCTAAAAAATGCTGGAATCAATAGAGAATCCATAGAATATGCTAATCTAGTTCATAGTTCAGTATATCCGAATTATCGTTTTGTGCAAATGAGATTAGAGGATAAGGAGAATTTAGATTTATTATTTGCCTCAGAGAAATTTGATTATGTGTGTAATTTAGCTGCGCAGGCTGGTGTTCGATATAGTATTACCAATCCGTATGTATATCTGACGAGTAATTTGCAAGGTTTTTTAAATATACTTGAAGCATGTAAAAATACAGCGGTAAAGCATCTCGCTTATGCAAGCAGTTCTAGTGTTTACGGATTAAATACAAAGATGCCATTTACAGAAAATGAATCGGTAAATCATCCGATGAGTCTATACGCAGCAAGTAAAAAAAGTAATGAAATGATGGCTCATGTGTATAGTCATCTTTTTAATATCCCAACTACAGGTCTGCGTTTCTTTACTGTTTATGGTCCATGGGGTCGACCAGATATGGCATTATTTATTTTTACAAAATCCATAATGGAAGGTAAGCCAATAGAGGTATTCAATAATGGAGAGATGCAGCGAGATTTTACATATATAGATGATATTGTTGATGGCATTGAGCGGGTCGTTTTAAATCCTGCAAAGCCTGATCCTAATTGGAATAGCGATCAGCCCAATCCTGCAAGTTCCTCTGCACCATACAAAATTTATAATATAGGCAACAGCAATCCTTCTCAATTAATGGCCTTCATACGAGCTATAGAGAAGAATCTTGAGCGCGAAGCAAATATTATTTACCGCCCAATGCAAGCAGGCGATGTTCCTGCAACGTATGCCGATGTAAGTAATCTTTTTAATGATTTAGCATATAAGCCAAAAACAAATATTGATGAGGGTGTGAAGAATTTTATTAATTGGTATAAAGAATATTATAAATCATAACGCACATCTTAAAAATATGTTAAAAGTTGTTACAGTAATTGGTGCCCGTCCACAATTTATTAAGACGGCTTTGGTAAGCAAGATGCTGAGAGCATCGGGCATGCTAAAAGAAAAAATTGTTCATACTGGGCAGCATTTTGATCGTAATATGAGTGAAGTATTTTTTGAGGAATTACAAATACCACATCCTGATTATAATTTGAATATCCATAGTCTTTCACATACGGCTATGATTGGTAAAATGATGCTTGCGCTCGAGGAGGTTTATGGTATTGAAAAGCCAGATAAGATAATTGTATATGGAGATACTAATTCAACGCTTGCTGCAGCATTAGCAGCAAAAAAAATGAACATCTCTTTAGTACATATTGAGGCCGGATTGCGATCGAATAATATGCAGATGCCAGAAGAGATGAATAGAATATTGACGGATAGAATGAGTGATGTATTATTTTGTCCTACAGATATAGCTGTATCTAATCTTAAGCGTGAAGGGTATGATAATTTCTCAGCTAATGTAATTAATAGCGGAGACGTTATGTTCGATGCATCCATATATTATTCTGACTTTGCCAAGAAACCATTATTTGAAATTCCTTCTGAATTTAAATTAGCAACCATTCATAGATCTGAAAATACAGATGATATTACGCGTCTTAAAACTATTTTAAATGCACTTGTTTTAATTAGCAAAACAAGCAAAGTTATAATGCCACTTCATCCGCGTACACGTCATGTAATAGCAAAAGACGATGAACTTTCTGCTATAATTAAGAAATCATCTGGTTTAATAATAACAGAACCGCAAGGTTATCTAGAAATTATTTATTTGTTGCAGGCATGTTCCATGGTAATTACCGATAGTGGGGGAATGCAAAAAGAATCGTATTTTTATAAAAAACCTTGCCTGCTGCTTCGTGAAGAGACCGAATGGTCAGAGTTACTTGTAAATGGCAATGTGGTGTTAGCAGGCAATACGGCAGATAGCATATTTACAAATATGCAACAGCTATCGGATAAAATGCTCGATTTTGAAAAAGTCTTTTTTGGAAATGGTAAAGCGGCTGAGATGATTGCTGCTAAGTTGATAAATAAATGATATGTTTGATTTAGTTAGAAACAAAGTATTAAATAGAGCAGATCTAAAGTCTGTTAGAGCATCAAATAAAGACTATGAAACTAATTGTTTTTTTTCAAATTTATTTGCTGATGAATTGTTATACAAAGAGCAATTTAAAATAGTATGATTGAGAAAAATAGTGTAATGAAAAAAAGGAAGTACTCTATAGTATTGTTTACAAAGAATTTGGTGGATTGAATGTTAAAAATGCGATTTTAGAATAACCTTAAAATGTGGAAAAGTGATAGAGCATTCGGATTTTTCTTTTAGCACATGGAATATTGCCATGTGCTTTATGATATCCACAAAGAAAGATATATCTGTAAGATAAGATGCAACATCAACTTGGAATTTATCAATATATAAGTGTCTGGAAATTGAAACAGAAGATCTGGGGTCTGATGTATGTGCGTGATTATAATTTTAAATTAAATGATATTATTGAATTTGATGTGGGATTCTTTTCTGTTATTACGTCATCACATGTGCTTCAGAAACTAAAACGAGTAAAGGGTAGCAAGCGAACAATCAATATTGCTGAATTAACGGAATCGGATCTATTCGAATAAATTGAGGAAGGAGAGAGAAATAATTTCTGTGGTCACTTTAAAATCAAAGTAATTATGAACACCAAAACCGAATCGGTTAATGAAATTTTTAATAAGTTTGAAGATAGTATTAGAATTGTGTTACGTGATATGTCAATAAATTATTGCAAGATTGAAAACCATACCCATCAGCATATAATACAAATTTCGAACAAGGTAACAAACGAATTATTTTTACGGTTTACCCATATTGCAATTAGAAGTTCGAAAAGAAATATTTTAGGCTAATATCATCAGATCAAATTTTATATTCTACAAAATTATTTGATGAATTTTTGTGTAGATTAAAAGCAGACATAAGTACGATTTACTTAAAAGAATGATGTGTAACGAGAATTTTATTATGTGTATAAATCTATATTATCAATTGTATGTATAAATTCGATATACTATTTTTAATTAAAGTAAAAAGATATCTTAAGACTAGTATAGTATCTTATTTTATAGGATTAGTGTTATTAGGGGCGGTTTTTGTAATTAATAGTGTATTAGGCGCAGAAGGGTATAATCCAAGTGATGAAGGTGCTGTTATTGCGCAATCGTATCGAATTTTGAAAGGAGAAATCCCTCATTTAGATTTTATTTCTATGAGGCCAATTTTTTCTGGCTTGTTTCATATTATAGACCTATTGATACCTGCACCATTAATAATATCTTCTAGATGGATAACTTTTGTTGAGATTTACACTTTTTATTTTGTTCTCTTTCTTTTGTTGTCTAAATTACTAGTTATAAAGAACGGTAATTTAAAAGTTATGTTTATAACCTTAATTTTGGCACCCCTTAGCATGGAATTATTTTTATTTCCTTGGACTACCATAGATGCTTTGTTCTTCTCCTCACTTTCGCTTTTTTTTATAAGTAAATTGTATTGTAATGATGAAAAATGGTATTTTGTATCATTAGCTGTTTTATTTGCTTCGTTTGCTTCTTTATGCCGACAAACCTTCTTTCTCTATTTTCTTTTTGTGATAGTGATTTTGATTATTAAAATGACATTACAAGCAAAGTTTAAGCAATATCTTATTTCGATTATTATTGGTTCAATTCCTTTTTTTTTATATTTAACATTATTGGTAATTAATAATTGCTTTCAAGATGCCTTGATGCAGTTGTTCGCACGGGGGGAATTTTATGAACGCGGTATTTTTGTGTACAAGCTTTTTCTAATGTCTCCAGGAATTTATGCATTTAAAGTTATTTTACTAATTGGCATCGTAATTTTTATCCTTCTTTTATTTCTGCCCCGATTAAAATTAATTCTATTTAGGTGGTTTTATTTATTAATGACGTTTATCTTTTTTTATTGCTTTGTTAAAATACTATTTTTAGACTCAAAAGAACTAATTAGTGAGTACTCATTCAATATCTTTTTTTCGTTTTTAATTTTTAGTGTTTTTTGTATTAAAATATCAAATTCAATCAAGGGATTTCTCCCGGTATATTTGTTTGTATTAATTCTGATATCATGGATTTCTTCTATTTCTGTTGGTTTGCCTTATCCCTATTTTATGGTCGGAGTATTGCTTGGAGTCGCAATTATAATCTGTTTTCACGGATTAAATTTTTGTCTCTATTCATTTGAAAAAACATCATTGTATTCTCGAAGTTTTAAATTTGCTTTATTTGTGTTTCTAATTTGGTATTGCTTTAATTCTTCAAAACGCATAGGAAGATTGAATTATAGGGACAAGCCAGCTGAATATTTGATACATGATTTGTCTTTGATTCATTATAATTATACTGGTATTAAGACAAATACCAATACTTATAACTATCTTAAAGAATTAAATAACCTAACTCTTAATTATCATAACAAATTTATTACTATACCAAATAATTCTATGATATACGCCCTTACTAATAGTCGCAATCCATTACCGGTTGATTGGTTTCAGGAACCTGAATTCAGAGGATCTAATCATAAGTTATTGTGCGCACTACGAAAGTTAAATGAGAGGAGTGACTATGTATTTATATTAGACAAGGTTGATTCTAAGGAAATTGCAGATTAAATTATGCCTATGAAATATGATATAATAAATTATCCATATATTTCATATATTTTTGATTCATGTATTAAGTTGAATTATCAAAGCGACTATTTTTATCTATATAAAACAAAAAGGAGTAAAGAAAACTAGAGGTATATTTTATATGTCTAGAAAAAACGTTTATATATTAAATTAATTATTTTATTATGATAATGAAAAATATTCACAGACGAATTTCGATAGTGCTTTTTAACATTTTACTATTTGGTTTAGTAGGAATTATGATTAAATCAGGCCGCAATATCTATAAGATAGATCTTGTTTTTGATTCTCCAATTCTTTTAGTGGGAGATGAAAAAAGGCAATTTACCAATGATTTTGCAATGGCTGAAAATATTAAATTTATTCCTCTTAATGACTACGTAATTGAAACAAAGTTAAATGAATTAAATGAAAACTTGACTGTAATTAAAAAGTTACCAGTTTGTTTCAGATCGCTAAAAAATATTCAGATAAATCCATTGATTAGTGAAGCTGATTATGAAAAAAACAAAACATTTGACGTTTCAATCTTTGTCTATAACAATGCCGATGTCCCCTGTATAGTTCATTATTTAGTAAATTATATCAATTCAGATAGCATTATTTCAGCTAAGTTTTCAAGTGAACGCGATAGGCTTTATAAACTCAGAGATATATTAATTTCAACGTTGGCAGAATCTCGAAAATATTTGTCTGAGTTAAACCAAACGGGTAAGGACAAAATCATTTACAGCAATATTGCTGGTCAGTTATGTCAATATGAGCAACGAATTTCAACCATTAATTATTTTATTAATAATTTACACGGTATTGAACTATCATATCAGCCTTCAGTTGAAGTAAGGCCAATTGGTTTATCAAACACTGTACTATTTTCATTGTTGTTTGGAATGGCATTGTTTTTTTCATTTGCTTTAATTATTATTATAGAACGAGTTAAAAATGAAAATACTAGATATAATCCTCAATAAAAAGAGCCGTTTTAATATTGCAATACTTTTTATTGCTACATTATTTGATAAGCTTTTCGGATTCTTCCGAGAACTTATAATTGCATATATATTTGGTGCTTCTGCCACATATGCCCGATATCTATCACTTAGTGTGTTTGTTGATGCTTTTATGGTTTTTACTGGTGATGTTGCTTTGCAGGCAAATATAGTTCCTCGTTTTGCACGATTATTTAAAATTAAGCCGGATATTTCATTACACAAAGTCCGAAAGGATGCAATCCGATTTGCATTATTTTTTGTAGCCCTAAATTTTATTGTCATTTCTTTATTTGCACTTTTTAGTAATATTTCTGGTGGATGGCTATTATTAGCAACTATATTAAGCTTTACTGTTGGCGTTTATATATTTAATTCTATTGGTTTAATGCTTTGGCAAGCCAAGGGCGACTATTTTAATTATGCTAAAGGGTCAATAATATATTCATCATTTTCTGCTCTTTTAGTATGGCCTCTATCAACTTTTTTTGGAATAATTGGACTCGCTTTTTCGCGGTTCTTTAGTATAGCATTTCAATATTTTAAAGCATGGAGACATGAGAATATTTCAAAATCGGTTAGCAATGATGAAGTAGTTGGAATGTCATTTAAAGACTTTAGTTTATATACCATTGCCGCAGCCAATTTTTATGTTGTAATTATACTTGTTGCAAAATTATTGTTAAGTTTTAATAATGAAATGCAAATAACTCATTTTAACTATGTTACGATTGTTTTTAGCATAATAATTACAACTATAGTGCGAAGTTTTGGTACTGTAATATTACAACGATCGGCAGTGGGTTTTAGTTTAAAGCCATTTATGCGTACACTTTTTTTAGTTATTGCTATATCGTTTTTAGCTGCTATACTAATGTATTATTTCGGACAAGATATTATTCGACTTCTTTTTTGTCGTGGTGCTTTTAAAATGGCAGATGTTTTAATTTCAACACACATTTTAAAAATTCTTATAATTCCATTTATACTACAAGCTGTTTCATTAATATTAATTCAACCTATTTTGGCCGATCAATCAAACATTCGAGATGTATTCAGAAAATCAATGACCTATATTACTTTGGCTATCGTTATTGTTGTTTTGATAATCAGTAAGATTACTAAAATAGATACCATGAATATTGTTTACTTTGTCGTTTATTTAATGAGTTTTGTTATTTTTGTAGCAGCTCTTGTTGCATTCCGTTTGAAGCTTAACCAAAACTAATGTTTAAAGATTTTAAAATTTTAAAGTTTATTATAGCTTTCCTTTTTGCAGGTCAGCTGCTTGTGGGTCGGTTTTATGACGATCGGTTAATTTTTTGGGGAATTGATTTTTCAATTATTTTATTTTCAATATTTGTAATTATTTATTTATATGGATTATCGCGATACAAGAAGCTCTATTTTATACTTCCGGTATGGCTTCTTTTAGCTCTGCTTGGTTATACCTGTTTTTCCTTTCTATTCCGCAATATTTTTATTGATAATTTCACAAATGAATATGGTGTCGTAAAGTTCGTCGAGGTTTTCTTTTTCGTGTATCTTATTGCATTATATGTATTGTTAACCCAAGATATTGTTTTTATTCGATATCTTGCTTTTGCTATATTTATCTTAGCCAGCATGGTTCTTCTTGGTGGTTTTCTAAAGGCTATACTTTCAGGATTTTCAGCCGAAAATTCCTCAAGATTATCAATATTAGGGGGAGGACCTATTGTTTTTTCAAGATGGCTATTGACTGGTGTTTTATATATTCTGTTTATTCAAAAAAAGAATATTTTATTTCGTATTTCTTTTATATTTATTTCAGTATTACTCGTCTTTATGTCAGGTAGCAAAGGACCGATTGTAGCATTTGCATTCGCTTTTATATTTGTTATGTTGCTTGGTCTTGAGCTTAAAAAACTAATTCAATTTGGTAAAATAACTGTTATTATGATTTTTCTAATTATTGTCGTAATTCAAACACCTTCTCTGAATAAGTTTGTTCCTGTGAGAATAATGCAGCTAGTTCAAATGGATCAATTAATGTCGGCCTCATCTACAACGAGTAGAACCGAGCGATATCCAGTAACAATAAAGATTGTTCAGGAAAATCCTCTGGGGGTGGGTTCTGGAAATTGGGCATATCATCATAATCGATTTGCTGATACACGACTAAGGCTTACAGATTATCCACACAATATTTTGCTTGAAATTTCATCAGAGTGGGGACTTATATGTTTTTTTATTTTCAGTTTGCTAATAATTTTAATATTATATAGAATTTTCAGTTTTTATCTTATATACCCCAAAAAAGACTTAGTTGATGAGTTAAATTTTTGGATTGCTTTTTTTGTATTTACATTTATAAACTCAAATATCAGTGGCGATTTATCAGACTCACGAATGCTGTTTGTTTCAATTGCTTCTGTTTTAGTACTTAGTAATTATGAAAATTTGGATCGTTCAAATTGGAGAGCCCTTACCTTTAAATAGTAATGTTCGTAAGATGCGCAGCGTTTTACTTGCAGAAGAATTATCTGCTCGAGGGCATGATATTACCTATATTACGAGTGCATTTGATCATGTTACGAAAACTTGGAATTCAGTTGATGAGAAGTTCATAAAAGTGAAAGAAGGTTATTCTTTTTTGACTTTAAAAGGTTGTGGGTATAGTTCAAATGTTTCATTGAAACGACTTATCGATCATCGTAAAATATCAAAACGTTTTTTGCACAATGCGAGCAAGATGGAGAAGCCGGACTTAATCCAGGTTTCTATGCCACCTCATGATCTTGCATATTCTGTTGTTCGTTATGCAAAGGAGAGAGAAATACCTGTGGTAGTAGATATTCGTGATCTTTGGCCGGATTATTTCTTAACTGTTCTCCCCTCAAAAATTAGACCTCTATTTAAACCATTCTTTTTCTATGAATATAATTTATTAAATTATGCATTAAAACATGCAAATGCTATTACTGCAAATTGTACTAATTATTTGCAATGGGGACTTGATCATGCAAAGAGAAAAGTGACAAATAAAGACAGAGTATTTTATTTGGGGTTTAGAGATACTGCCGCAATTTCAACGTTAGAGATAAAAAATGATAGTCTGATGAATGTGCTCGACAAAGTACAGGGGAAATTTGTAGTTGCTTTTATGGGCATTTTCAGTATTACGAACAACCCATCATTAATTATTGAAACAGCTCGAAGGCTTAAAGATAATAAGGATATAGTCTTTGTTTTGGCAGGCGACGGTGTAATGCTTGAAAACATGGAAAAAAGAGCTCAGGGACTTGATAATGTATTTCTAACGGGATGGCTCAATTTAGCCGAAATTGCTGCTTTATTAAAGGTTGCCAAATTGGGTATTTGTACATCCGATTCCGATTTTGAAATTTTCCCCAATAAGGCTTGTGCGTATTTCTCAGCAGCTTTACCTGTAATATCTTCTTTTAAAGGCGAGTTGGCTACAATACTTGAAAGAGACCACCTAGGTATAAATGTAAACTCCTCAGATATTGAAGGATATGCAAATGCAGTACGCGAGTTATATGAAAATCAAGAAATGAGAATTAAAATGGCAAAAAATGCTCGTGAAATATATGAAAAACAGTTTAATACTGCTAATATTTATAAAGATTATGCGGGTTTTCTTGAAAATATAGTCGTGAATGAGGAAACAAACTAGCTTTTGTTTTATATTTGCAGCATTTATTACTGAAAATGACTGAAATAGTAAATTATCACATTATTACGGAGGCTCCAGGTACAAAAGCCAGCAAACCACAAATCGAGAAGACATACCAACGATATAAGTTTGCAGCAGAAATTGCGTCAAACAAAGATGTTCTTGAGGTTGGTTGCGGAACGGGTATAGGGCTTGGATATCTTGCAAAGTATGCAAAATCAGTTGTTGGTGGGGACATTGATCAAGTTAATATTGACATTGCTCAGCGCACTTATTGTGAATCTAAAGAAATTAAGCTGCTCCAGTTGGACGCATCAAAGTTGCCATTTCCTGATAAAAGTTTTGATTTGGTTTTATTGTTTGAAGCGATTTATTATTTGCCCAATGCAGTTGATTTTATCAAAGAATCATTTCGAGTTTTAAGACCTGGTGGGAAACTAATGATTTGTAGTGTGAATTGTGAATGGGATGATTTTCATCCCTCCCCATTTTCTGTAAAATATTATGATGTCAATGAATTATTTAAGTTGCTAAATATATGTTTTCTTAAAAATAATTTATATGGAGGTTTTCCTGTTACAAAAGGCGGGATTGTGTCTGCTATAAAGAAATTTGCAATTAAGTTTCATTTAATTCCGGGAAGCCTAAAAGCACGTGCATATTTGAAAAGGGTTTTTGTTGGTACTTTGGTAGACATGCCTGAAATTGTTTCAGAGAATATGGCTCCTTATGATTCTCCTGTAGAATTTAGTCCTTCAGGTGTTTGTGATTCGTTCATTATTATTTATTCAATATCAGAAAAATGATTTATACAATTTTAAAACGTTTATTCGACTTCTTTGGGAGTCTCATTGGTATTATGCTTTTAAGTCCAGTATTTATTATCTTAACAGTATGGATACTTATTAATGATTTTGGTCCGGTTATCTATAAATCAAAACGCGTTGGTAAAAATCGAGAATTATTTAATTTTTATAAATTCCGATCGATGGTTGTTAATGCAGATAAAATGGGTCCGTCATCTACCTCTGAGGATGATCCTCGAATAACTCCTGCTGGACGTTTCTTGCGTAAATATAAGTTAGATGAGCTGCCTCAGCTTTTTAATGTGCTGATGGGTGATATGAGTATTGTTGGTCCTCGACCACAAGTAAAATGGGCTGTTGATCAGTATACTGAAGAAGAACTGAAAGTACTAACTGTTAAGCCAGGTATTACAGATTATGCATCACTGAAATTTCATAATGAAGGTGAAATACTAGCAGGCAGTGCTGATCCTGATAAAACATATATGGAACTTATTCATCCTGAAAAAATGCGCTTGTCGCTTGAATATATAAAGACAAGTTCATTCTTGATCGATATCAAAATAATTTTTCAAACCGTATTTACCATATTTAAAAAATAATTATGTCAGCAGATAAAAAAAACACAATTGCCGCTGAGGCTAATTTTCGTAGGGCTTCTGAACAAGAAGCTGTTAGTGATTACGTAAATATTTTTGAAAATTCGGGTGACAATACTCAGAATAAGTTGCATAATATGGTGAAGTATATGCGTCGTCAGGACCTCACCAAAATGATTGCGCGTTATGAGATATTTAAAAAAGTATTGAATACAAAAGGCTCTATTGTTGAGTGCGGTGTATTTCGTGGTGCAGGATTGATGTCGTGGGCATTATTTAGCGATATGCTAGAGCCAATTAATCTTACTCGTCGTATATATGGTTTTGATACTTTTGAAGGATTTCCAAACGTATCTGAGAAGGATAAAAATACTGTGCGTAACCCTCAACAAGGCGATTTGTTTGCAAATGTATACGATGAAATGCATGCTATTATCAACGCGTATGATAAAAATCGTTTTCTGGGCCATGTACCAAAAGTAAATCTTATAAAAGGTGATGCTTGCAAAACGATGCCCGATTTTTTAAAAGATAACCAGCATCTAGTAGTGAGTTTACTTTTCTTAGATTTTGATTTATACGAACCCACAAAAATTGCCATTGAAACATTTGTTCCACGTATGCCAAAAGGTTCAATCATTGCATTTGATGAGCTTGATAATCCTATATGGCCAGGCGAAACTGTTGCTGCGCTTGAAACTTTGGGCTTAAATAAATTAAGAATTCAACGATGTGATTTTGATCCTTATATTGGTTTTGCTGAAATAGAATAAATGGAAACAAAGGAATTGGCATATCGAATTCGACGTCATGCAGTAAATATGACTCATCTTGGAAAGAGTTCTCATGTGGGAGCTGTTTTATCAATGGCAGATATAATTGCAGTACTTTATAATGATGTAATGCAGATTCGCCCGAGCGAACCAAAATGGCCCGAGCGTGATCGTTTTATATTGAGCAAAGGACATGCAGGAGCCGGTATTTATGCCGTGTTAGCTGAAAAAGGTTTTTTCCCGGTTGATTGGTTAAAAACACATTATCAAAACGGGTCCTATCTTTCTGGGCATGTTTCGCACAAGGGCATTCCGGGTGTTGAAGTTTCCACTGGCTCATTGGGCCATGGTTTGTCAATTGGAGCCGGCATAGCTTATTCAACAAAACTCAAGCAGAAAAATTACAGTACTTATGTTGTCCTGAGTGACGGAGAGTGTGATGAAGGATCAACTTGGGAAGCTATATTATTTGCAGGTCACCACAAATTATCACATCTTGTTGCAATAGTAGATTATAATAAGATACAAAGTTTAGCACCTGTAAAAGATACTTTAAATTTAGAACCTTTTGCTGATAAGTGGAGTAATTTTGGATGGGATGTACAATCGGTAGATGGCCATAGTATTGAGGAATTAAAAAATGCATTTAATAAAATTAAAGCAGATAAAATTGAAAAGCCGCATGTAATTCTTGCAAATACTGTAAAAGGGAAAGGTGTATCATTTATGGAAAATCAGGTATTGTGGCACTATCGCACACCACAAGGAACAGAATATGAAAATGCTTTAAAGGAGTTGGAGGAAAAGTATGCGTAATGCATTTGTAAAAGCGTTAGAAGAAAATGTTACACCGGAATTAATGTTGATTACTGGTGATTTGGGTTTTGGTGTATTGACGAATTTTAAAGATAAAAACCCTCAACATTATTTAAATGCTGGAGTAGCGGAGCCCAATATGACCGGTCTCGCTGCAGGCTTGGCACTAGAAGGACATAAAGTGTTTACGTACTCAATAGCAAATTTTAATACCCTACGAGCTGTTGAGCAAATACGAAATGATATTGCATATCATGACCTAAATGTTATTATTACTGCAGTAGGAGGTGGCTTGGCTTATGGCCAACTTGGCATTTCGCATCATGCAACTGAAGATTTAGCAATTCTCAGATCAATACCGAATTTAAAGGTATTTGCTCCAGGAGATACACGTGAAGCTTATTTGATAACTCAAATGCTAATACGCGAGAATCATGGTCCTGTATATTTGAGATTGGGTCGCGCAGGTGAGGCATCATTACATAGCGACGAAAGCTTGAGCCAATTTAAGATCGGCCAAATTTTAACATTGCATAATCCTGTTAATAGCGATATTGCTATTATTTCGACGGGAGGTATGTTAGAGATAGCAGATAAAATACATCAGGAGTTTTCGAATTCATCCATACCAGTTTCTGTTTATAGTGCTCATACAATTAAACCATTTGATAAAAGTGGTACAATTGATATTTTTAGAAAACATAAATATGTTTTTTCTGTTGAGGAGCATTCAATAATTGGAGGCTTGGCTTCTTGTATATCAGAGTCATTGATTGGAGTAGCTGGTATTATTATGGAGCACTACAATGCGTTTGCATTACCTTCGGAGTTTACATCAGTAGTAGGTGACCAAAACTATTTGAGAAATGTTTACAATATTTCATTTGAAAAAGTAATAGAGAAAATTCGTACAATCATTAAACTATAAGAATATGTCAGCACATAAAGTTAAATTTATTGACTACCAATTTTGGTATCAATCAGAGAAAAAACAAATTGACGAATTATTACTCAGTTGCCTAACACGTGGTCAACTAATGCTGAGAGAAGAGGTAGAGGAGTTTGAACGTAATCTTGCAAAATATGTAGGGGCAAAATATGCCGTAGGAATGAGCAATTGCACTGATGCCTTAAGATTAGCTTTGATTGCAAAAGGGATTAAACCAGGTGATGAAGTAATAACGTCAGCACATACTTTTGCTGCTACCGTTGCTGCAATTGAGCAAGCTGGTGGCACTCCCGTATTAGCTGATATTAAATCTTCAGATCATCTCATTGATATTGATTCTGTAAAGAAAATGATCACTTCAAAAACAAAGGCAATAATACCTGTTTCCATTAATGGTCGCGTAGCCGATTGTATTGAGCTTGAAGAGTTGGCAAATGAAAATGGTATGTTTTTATTGGAAGATGCAGCACAAGGCCTTGGAGCATTCCGCAAAGGGAAAATGTCCGGTAATCATGGTGTTGGTGGATGTTTTAGTTATTATCCGGCCAAAACATTAGGCGCTTTGGGTGATGCCGGTGCTTTTACCACTAATGATATTGACATGTACAATAAGATGATGTTGTTGAGAAATCATATGCGTGACTCTGATGGTGATATTAAGGAGTGGGGCTACAATTGTCGTATTGATAATATTCAAGCAGCAGTGTTGAATTTCCGTTTATCACAGATGGAGAAATATGTAGAGAAACGTCGTCATATAGCATCTTTATATTATGCTGGATTATCTGATCTTTCAAATATTGTATTATCTCCAAATGATAGAAATACAATGACAGATCGCGATGCGTATCAGAATTTTGAGTTTGAAGCTGACGACCGTGATAAGCTATTGGCTTACCTTCGTGCTGAGGAAATTGAAATCATTTTGCCATGGGGAGGTAAAGCAATTCATCATCATACTGCATTTAAAGGAGAGAAGTGGCACTTAAAACAAGCAGATAGTCATTTTAAGAGAATAATGACTTTACCTATGCATATTGCATTAACCGATGATCAAGCAGCATGTGTTATTGAGACCGTTAGAAAGTTCTACAAGAAATAATTAACATGTGGTTGGCTATTGAAAAACGCGATGCACTAGCAAGTTATATTGTCGGATCAGTGCTTTTGTCTTTGCCTTTTTCGCGAGTTGCTACATCTTGGGCGATAATTGTTCTTTTTGTTTTTTGGATAATATTTTATTCGGTAGAAGAGAAAAATATAGGATTTAAATATGTAATGGGTAGTAAGCTATTATGGTTATTACCCATTCTTTATTTGTGGCTATTATTAGGGATTATCTATTCATCTGATATCCATGCTGGTTTTTTTGATGTTCAGATCAAATTCTATTTTATTCTATTTACGTTTATTCTTCCTTGTCTTTCAGTGAGCAAAACAACCGTTTTTAGTTTTTTAAACAGGGTCTTTGTTTTTGGAGTATTTTTAGCTTGTATAGGATGTTTGGGATATGCCTTTTATAGATCTATTCATTTAACTCATGGTCATCTTCAGTTTGTTTCAAATATAGGATATGATAGTTATTTCTATTATCAGTTGCTATCGATATTTATTCATCCAACTTATTTTTCTATGTTTATTACTATGGCTTCCGCTATAGTGCTTTTCAATCTCAACAAAAAACAAAAAGTTGTTAATTACGCATCAAAAGTTTTACTATTAATGCTTTTTTCAACAACGGTTTTCTTATTATCGTCACGATCGGGTTTGATTATATATATAGTCGTTTTTTCTATTGGCATAGCATTTGGCCTAAAAAGATATTTTAAAACAGCATTCCTCCCTGCGTTAATAACCCTTGCCCTATTGTCAATCGCAATAATTTTTGCAGTAAAATATAATGAACGAATTTCAAGAACAATTTCAGTAGACGAGGTAAAAGATATAGTTACATTAGATAAGAAAAGTATTCATACAAGTAATAATCGTATATTAATCTGGTTTCAAACAATTAATATAATAAAAGAACATGCCGTAATAGGAGTGGGTACTGGCGATATTCAGGAATGTCTGAATGAATCATATGTAAAGGCAGGAATTAAGGATGGTGCCGTATCTAATATGAATACACACAATCAGTATTTGGATATATTTTTAAAAATTGGTATTCCAGGTGGTATGTTTTTCATTTCAATACTAATTCTTTTATTGATTAAAGCAATAAAATCTTATGATTTGATATTTATACAGTTTATAATTATTTTTGCATCCTATTCATTATTTGAAAATCTCCTTAGTAAACAAATTGGTGTTGTATTTTTTTCTTTCTATATTGTATTTATGTTATTGCCTAGAGAAAAATCTTTTTTATAGTAATTGTTTAATTCTATCATTATTATAATCATTAGGGCAATAATGATACTAGCAAAAGTCGTAAGTGCAACAGTATATAAGGTGGGTTTTTCAGGATTAATTGACGGAATAATTTCGACATAATGTATAATCTGACTTAGTCTTTCTTTTGAACGAAGAAATTCATTTTTTCTGTTTCGGAGTGAAATTATTTGTTCAATTTGAGTAATTGGACTAACTTGAACTAAATCATTCACAAAAATACCAGTATTGAGTAATGATTCTTTGGTGTTTATTAAATCAATTAATTCAGAGGTTTGCTGTTGTAATAATTCATTCCGTTTTCTTAAATATAAATTGTTTTCAAGATAGAATTGTAATCCCTTAAAGAAAGTATCAGTAAACTCTTTGTTATAAAAACCAACGGTTAATGATATCAAACGCTCTTCTTTAGGATCCGGATTTTCAGTTACATCAATACTTTTAATGGAATTGAAAGCCTCAATTGAGATATTCATTTCTGAGCTGATGGTTTCAGCCTTTCCATTTTCACGATAGTAAACAATATTTCGGATTAAATCAGGTAGATATGTGTTTCTGAAATCTGTTAATATGATTGCTCGGGAGGAATAGATTGGTTTTTGTATTACAACAATGATTAAGCTACCTAAAAAACCGGCTAATGTTATAATAAAAAATAGCATTATATTTTTTCGTATAGCTTTAATAAGACACAGTATTAATTTAATAAAATCCATATTTATTTTGTGTTTAGAATATTATTTTGCATTATCAAAAATTAATTTTTTCTTAACTCTTTAACTCTAATAATGATATATTTAAGATCTTATTATTTAACTTTTTAGTTAAATAATAAGCTTAATATTCCTTATCGTTGTTTTATAGTGCAATATCCTAAAAATTTCTTAGATTTGTTGCAAAAGTAAGAAATTGATACGGAATCTCGCAATAAAATATTCAGATAAGTTTGTAGCCTCATGGTTAGTTTTGCTTGTCGATATTAGTTTAACGATGGGGCTATTTATTTTATCCTATGTTATACGATTTAACTTTGTGATAGAAGAAGCTCGAAAGAGCTTCTATTTCATGCAATTGCCATATTTACTTTTTATTTTTCTAATTGGATTTCTGATGTTTAGATCGTTCTCGGGCGTAATTAGACATACAACATTTAAAGACTCGTTAAAAATTTTATCCGCACTATGTTTTAGTTCAGGGTTGGCTTGTATTATAAGTTATTTTATACGACAAATTAATCCTTTATATTTTCTTAATATTCCATTTTCTGTTATTCTAATCCATTTTTTGCTTTGTTCATTCGTTTTAGTAAACACACGCTTCCTAATCAAGCTCCTATACTACCAATTAACCTACTCCTCTAAAGACGACCTGAAAGTCCTTATATATGGTGCAGGGAATTTGGGAATTATCACCCGAAATACCTTAACACAATCCAGTCTTATTAATTATAGCGTAGTTGGTTTTGTAGATGACAACCTGAGTAAACAAGGTAAATCAATTGATGGGGTTAAGGTTTATAGTACTGAAAATGCGCTCAACAAAAAGTTTCTTGAAAATGAGGAGGTGAGTGAATTGGTTATGTCGGTTCATAATATTCCTGCTATTAGAAAGCGCGATATTGTTGATATGGCCCTAGCTTTAGGGCTTAACGTGAAAGATGTGCCTCCCATTGAGAAATGGCTACATGGCGAGTTGCAATTATCTAATATTCATAATATTAGTATTGAGGAGCTTTTAGGTCGCGAGTGTATTGTTTTAGATAAAGAAAATATTGAAAAAGGAATAACGGGAAAGCGTGTATTGATAACCGGAGCAGCGGGTTCTATTGGTAGTGAGATTGTTCGTCAAGTGTTGTACTATCATCCTGAAAAGCTTATTTTACTTGATCAAGCTGAGACACCAATGAATGACCTTGCTCTTGAGATTGCTGCCATGGGTAAAAAGGATATTGTTGAGCTTATATTGGGTGACGTCTCTGATATTTACAGGCTTGAAACTGTTTTTAGAAAGCATGAGCCTAAAATTGTTTTTCATGCTGCTGCCTATAAACATGTGCCAGTAATGGAGATGAATCCATACGAATCCATACATGTTAATGTAAAAGGTACTCGAAATGTTGCTGATCTATCTGTAAAATATAAAATAGAAAGATTTGTCATGATTTCGACGGATAAAGCCGTTAATCCGACAAATGTTATGGGTGCCTCAAAACGCATTGCTGAGATGTATACGGCGGCATTAAATAAAACAAGTGCTGGTATAACAAAATTCATTATTACTCGATTTGGTAATGTGTTGGGTTCAAATGGTTCTGTGATTCCTTTGTTCCGTAAACAGATTGAGGCTGGTGGCCCCATTACTCTTACTCATCCTGAAATAACTCGTTTTTTTATGACTATTCCAGAAGCATGTCAACTAGTTCTTGAAGCGGCTTTTATGGGTAGGGAAGGCGAGATTTTTGTTTTTGATATGGGAGAATCGGTTAAAATAATTGATTTAGCTAAGAAGATGATCAAATTGGCAGGTCTCACACTCGATAAAGATATTGAGATAAAAATCACCGGTTTGCGACCTGGAGAGAAGCTTTATGAGGAATTACTCGCTAACAGAGAAAATACTTTAGCAACTCATCATCCTAAAATAATGATTGGTAAGGTTACAGATTCTGAGCCTAATGAGGTGATTAAACAAATTAATGAGCTGATTATTAAATATCAAACGGTTGATGAGATACAATTGGTTGCATTAATGAAAGTATTAGTGCCTGAATTTCTAAGTAAAAACTCCATCTATAGCGAGCTTGATCATCCCGAAAAAGATAGGAATTAGGAACAAATCAGAAGTTTTTTCATGTGGTTATTTTTTTTTGTATAAATTTGCGCCTCACTTTGTCCGATGGTGTAACGGTAGCACTGCAGATTTTGATTCTGCCTGCCCAGGTTCGAATCCTGGTCGGACAACATTCCTTCTAAAAATGATTTCAATTGTATTTATTTTCAGATACTTTGACCTTATTTAAAAAGGATTACTAAATATAATGTCGTTTACTCTATTATTATTGTCTCTTAAAATTTAGACATGAATACTAAAGTTTTTTAATGGCATTATTTGTTGAATTGCTTAAAAAACACTAATATTGTATTATAATATCCTCTCAAACAATCCCCCTTTTATCGTTATTTCTAATTTCCATCCATAATAATCCAATTTATTATTTATGTATCAAAGTGAAGATCTGAGCAAGATGCGATTATTTGATTTGCGTGATTTTGCAAAGCAACTAGGCATTAAAAGAGTTGAAATAATGAAGAAGCAAGATTTGGCCGACCGGATTTTGGAAACGCAAAAAATAATGCTTGAAGAAGGTAAACCGATTCCTGTATTTGTGCCAACTATTCCACGAAAAGAAGCAGCAATTGATGAGTCTCCAATTCTTGATTTACCACAAAGTATTCATGAAGAATCAAATGCTACTTTTGAAGCGCAAGAAGAGCCTGTTAATATTGAGGCTGAGCCAATTATTGAAGAGCCAATTATTGAAGAAAAGCCACAGACACCACAAAGCGAAGAGGAAAACCCATCACGTTCAGTAGATCCTAAGGCTGATAATAATCAGAATCAAGGACGGCGTTTTCCGCAAAATAATGAGAGACGCAATGAAAGTATGCGGTATAATTATGACTTTGACGGAATTGTTCGTAACCACGGAGTACTTGAGATAATGCCCGATGGTTATGGCTTTTTACGAAGTGCTGATTATAACTTTTTTAATTCACCTGATGATATTTATGTTTCTCAATCGCAGGTTAAACTTTTCGGATTAAAAACTGGCGATACAATTATTGGAACAATTCGTCCACCTAAAGAGGGTGAAAAATATTTTCCACTTATTAAGATAGAAGAAATAAATGGACGTACCCCTGATTTTATTCGTGACCGAGTATCATTTGAGTATTTAACACCATTGTTTCCTAATGAAAAATTTACGCTAGTAGGTAACGGTGAAAATAATTTATCTATTCGTGTTATTGATATGTTTACTCCTATTGGTAAAGGACAACGTGGATTAATAGTTGCACAACCAAAGACGGGTAAAACAACATTATTAAAAGAAATAGCAAATGCAATAGCTCGCAATCATCCTGAAGTTTATCTTATTATTTTATTGATTGATGAGCGTCCAGAAGAGGTTACTGATATGGCTCGTAGCGTTAATGGTGAAGTTATATCCTCTACTTTTGATGAGCCTGCCGATCGCCATGTGAAGGTGGCAAATATTGTACTTGAAAAAGCAAAAAGATTAGTTGAGTGCGGACATGATGTTGTTATTTTATTAGACTCAATAACACGTTTGGCGCGCGCATATAATACTGTGTCTCCAGCATCAGGTAAAGTACTCTCAGGAGGGGTAGATGCAAATGCATTACATAAACCCAAACGTTTTTTTGGTGCAGCACGTAATATTGAAAATGGGGGTTCTCTCACCATTCTCGCTACTGCACTTACTGAAACAGGATCTAAAATGGATGATGTGATTTTTGAAGAGTTTAAGGGAACGGGTAATATGGAGTTGCAGCTCGACCGTAAATTATCAAACCGTCGTATGTATCCAGCTGTTGATTTGAATGCATCAAGTACACGGCGTGAAGATTTACTTGTAGAGAAAGAATGGCTTGATAAAATATGGATCATGCGAAAATATCTTTCAGATATGACCTCGTTAGAGGCCATGGAATTTTTGGGAGATAAAATTATGCGAACGAAAACAAATGAAGAATTTCTCATATCAATGAATGATGAATAAAGAAAAATGCGGGTACTCCTCGCATTTTTTTGTTTTTATAAGTAAATAGCTTTTTCGCTATATAATTAATGTGAAAAATAAGTCAAATATTTAGTTTTTAGGTACATTTACATATCATTTTTAAATATTAGTCTACTGATTATCAATTAAATAAATAAAAGATGAGTAAAAAGAAATTTGTTACCTGCGATGGTAACTATGCAGCAGCGCATATAGCCTACATGTTTAGTGAAGTAGCTGCCATTTATCCTATTACCCCATCATCAACTATGGCTGAATATGCCGATGAGTGGGCTGCCTATGGTCAAACCAATATATTTGGCGATCCAGTAAAGGTAACAGAAATGCAAAGTGAAGGTGGTGCAGCAGGTGCTTTACATGGTTCACTTCAAGCAGGTGCTCTAACAACAACATTTACAGCGTCTCAGGGTCTATTATTGATGATTCCAAATATGTATAAAATTGCTGGTGAGTTATTACCAGGAGTTTTTCATGTTACCGCTCGTACTTTAGCTTCTCATGCCTTATCTATCTTTGGTGACCATGGCGACGTTTATTCAACGCGTCAAACAGGTTTTGCTATGTTAGCATCAGGTAGTGTTCAGCAGATCATGGATTTAGCTGGGGTAGCCCATTTAACTGCCATAAAATCACGAGTTCCTTTCTTACATTTCTTTGATGGTTTCCGTTCATCACATGAAGTACAAAAGATAGAGGTTCTTGAAAAAGAGCATCTTGCTCCATTGGTTGACATGAAAGAGTTACAAGCATTCCGCGATAGAGCTTTAAATCCGGAGCATCCTGTTACTAGAGGTACTGCTCAAAACCCAGATATTTTCTTTCAAGCCAAGGAAGCATGTAATAAATTCTATGAGCCTGTTGCTGATATTGTTGATCAATATATGGCTGAAATAACTAAACTAACAGGTCGTGAATATCATCCATTTACCTATTATGGTGCCAAGGATGCTGAAAACATTATTGTTGCTATGGGTAGTGTTACCGAAACGATACAAGAAGTTGTTGATTATTTGAATAAAAAAGGAGAGAAAGTAGGTCTCATCTCATGTCATTTGTACAGACCATTCTCAGCTAAATATTTCTACAAGGTAATGCCATCAACTGTAAAACGTATTACTGTTTTAGATCGTACCAAAGAAATTGGAGCTAATGGTGATCCATTATATCTTGATATTCGTGACATTTTCTATGAAAAAGCCAATAAGCCATTAATCGTTGGTGGTCGTTATGGATTGAGTTCAAAAGATACTACGCCTGCTCAAATGATGTCGGTATTTAATAATCTTAAATTACCAGAACCTAAAAACCAATTTACTGTTGGTATTGTTGATGATGTTACATTTAAATCACTTCCTGTTTCAGCAGAAGAATTAACAGTAACCCCTGCTGGATTGTATGAAGCTAAATTTTTCGGATTAGGTTCAGATGGAACGGTTGGAGCAAACAAGAATTCAATTAAAATTATTGGTGATTCAACCGATAAATATGTACAAGCTTACTTCGCTTATGATTCAAAGAAATCAGGAGGTATAACCATTTCGCATCTTCGTTCAGGAGATGAACCAATTCGTTCAACTTATTTGGTTAATAATCCTGATTTTGTTGCATGTCATGTTCCTTCTTATCTCGATAAGTATGATTTGTTAGCAGGCATTAAGAAAAACGGTACTTTTCTTCTCAACAGTTTGTGGGACGTTGAAGAAACAAAAAAGCGTATCCCTGATTCAATGAAGAAGGTACTTGCTGAAAAGAATATTAAAGTATTTATCATAAACGCAACACAAATTGCAGAAGATCTTGGTTTGGGTAACCGTACCAATACAATTTTACAAGCTGCATTCTTTAAAATTTCAGGCGTTATTCCTTATGATAAAGCGGTTGATGCAATGAAAAAAGCAATACAGAAATCGTATGGTAAAAAAGGAGAAGATATAATTACAATGAATAATGCAGCTGTTGATAAAGGCGGCATGAACATACAGCAAATGGACGTTCCAGCTGACTGGAAAAACATTAACGTGGTTGCAGAGAAATCATCACGTAGCGTTCCTGAATTTATTACAAATATTGCCGATGTAATTAATGGTTTAAAAGGTGATACACTTCCTGTAAGTGCTTTTGTAGGCCGCGAAGATGGTACATTCCCCGCTGGTACAACCGAATTTGAAAAACGTGGTATTGCGGTAAACGTTCCTGAATGGTTACCTGAAAATTGTATTCAGTGTAATCAATGTGCCTATGTTTGTCCTCATGCCGTTATTCGTCCTTTCTTATTAACAGCTGATGAGCTTAAGAATGCACCTGCTGGTACAAAAAGTGCTGCTGGTAAAGCGCAAATAAAAGATTACAATTTTAGTATACAAATTAGTCCACTTGATTGCACTGGTTGCAGCAATTGTGCTGATGTTTGCCCTGCTAAAACTAAAGCTCTTGTGATGAAACCTCTTGCCTCACAACTTGAGCAAGAAAAACCATGGGAGTATATGATTAAAAAAGTGGGATACAAAGATACTGTATTACCAAAAGATGCAAATATAAAGAACAGTCAGTTTGCTCAACCATTGTTTGAGTTCAGTGGTGCATGCGCTGGTTGTGGCGAAACCCCTTACATTAAGCTCATCACTCAATTATATGGTGATCGAATGATGGTTGCAAATGCAACAGGATGTTCATCAATATATGGTGGTTCAGCGCCTGCTACTCCTTATACAACAAATAAAAATGGTTGTGGACCTGCATGGGCCAATTCACTCTTTGAGGATAATGCTGAGTACGGTTACGGAATGGCAATGGGTGTAAACAAAATGCGTGAGCGTATTGTACAACGCATGGATGTTGCAATGAAAGGTACTATGCAAGCAGATTTAAAAGCAGCTTGTCAAGAGTGGCTCGATAATTATGCTGATGGAGAGAAATCAAAAGGAGCATCTGAAAAACTTATTGCAATTCTCGAAAAAACAAATGATTCATTTGCAAAAGAAATTCTTACACTGAAACAATATCTCGTGAAAAAATCAATGTGGGTATTTGGTGGTGACGGATGGGCATATGATATTGGTTTTGGTGGTTTAGATCACGTTCTTGCATCTGGTGAAGATATAAATGTTCTTGTTATGGATACCGAAGTGTATTCAAACACGGGAGGTCAATCATCTAAATCAACGGCTGCTGGTGCAGTTGCTAAGTTTGCAACGGCTGGTAAAAAAACCAAAAAGAAGGATTTAGGAATGATGGCCATGAGTTATGGTTATGTTTATGTTGCTCAAGTTTCAATGGGTGCTAATCAATCACAGTACTTCAAGGCATTAAAAGAAGCTGAAGCATATCCTGGACCATCATTAATTATTGCATATTCACCTTGTATTAACCATGGTTTACGAAATGGTATGGGTAAAACGCAGGAAGAAGGAAATTTGGCAGTTGAATGCGGATACTGGCATTTGTTCCGTTACAATCCTATGTTGGAATCACAAGGACAGAATCCTTTCTTACTTGATTCAAAAGAACCTGTTTGGGATAATTTTGAAGGATTTTTAAATAGTGAAGTTCGTTATACCTCACTTAAAAAATCATTCCCAGCTGAAGCGGATAGATTATTTAAGCTTGCAAAAGAAAATGCTTTGTGGCGCTATAATAGCTACAAACGACTTGCTGCAACAACTGTTCCTGTATAATTAAATAAATAAGGGTGACCTCGTGTCACCCTTTATTTTTTTGGGTAGAATACTAGCTATAGATTATGGGCAGAAAAGGATTGGACTAGCAGTTACCGATCCGCTGCAAATTATTGCGACTACGCTTGATACGGTCGAACGAAAAAAGATATGGGAGTATTTGGCTATTTATACCAAAAAGGAAGTTGTGGATTCGTTTGTTGTTGGCATGCCTACCAAAATGAATAATCAACCATCTGAATCGGTGAAATATATTCTACCTTTTATTGAGGAGTTAAAAAATAAATACCCCAATTGTCCCGTTTTTACTATGGATGAGCGCTTCACTTCAAAAATGGCGGTACAAGCCATGATTGATGGAGGATTAAAAAAAATGGCACGACGTGATAAAGCAACAATTGACCGAGTTAGTGCTTCGTTGATATTACAAAGTTTTTTAGAAAAGAAAAATAGATTTTTATAAATATGATATTGCCCATACAAATATATGGAGCCGCTGTATTGCGGAAAACAGCTAAAGAAATTGATGCCGATTATCTGGGTTTGCAAAAGCTTATAGATAATATGTTTGAGACCATGTATAAAGCTGAAGGTCTTGGTTTGGCTGCACCACAAATTGGTCATTCAATACGTCTTATAGTTTATGATGCCGATTGTATGTCTGAGGATGATCCTTCGTTAAAAGATTTTATAGGAGTTTTAATTAATCCTAGAATTATTGAACGTAAAGGCGAAACATCGCTTATTAGTGAAGGATGTTTGAGTTTACCCGGTATACGGGAGGAAGTTGAGCGACAGGATACAATTTTAATTGAGTATTATGATGGCTCATTTGTTAAACAAACTGAGGAATTATCAGGATATAAGGCAAGAATTATTCAGCATGAATATGATCATCTGGAAGGCGTACTTTTTGTTGATCACCTTGCTTCTTTAAAGCGAAAACTTTTGCAAGGTAGGTTAACGGCTATAACTAAAGGGAAAGCCGAAGCTAAGTATAAAGTTGCCATCCCTTCAGTTTAGATAACCATTTTTTATCTCATGCCGTATGTTTTCATTACGTCTTGAGATTTTTTCATGAGCATATCAATGTATTGTGCACGTTTATAAATAAAAGGATCGTTAACATTTTTATATGATAATTTTCCTTTAAAATCATTTAAAGAGGAAATATTCTTTTTACTCATCCATTGCTCCATTTCATTTAGTATTTTTCCAATATGTGCTGCTCCATTTTCATAAATAGCACTTACTATTTGAACACAATCAGCACCCGCAAGAATCATTTTTATTACATCAGCGCTGGAATAAATGCCACTATTACTACAAATAGAACCATTTATAGAACCATGTAATAATCCAGCATAACGTAATGAGAGTTTATTGTCTTCTTTGTTGCTGAGATTTAAATTAACAGTATGCGAAATGGTTTCTATGTCAATATCAGGTTGCATGAGTCTATTAAATAGAACAAAAGCATTTGCACCAGCAGCATCCATTTGACTTACTACATTTAATGGGTTTGCATAAAAGGGACTTAATTTAACGGCTATAGGTATTTTAAGTTCTTTTTTTACTGCTTTAACAATATCTATTTGTATGTCTTCAATACTTTTGCCATCCGATTTAGACTCGCGAGGGACAAAGTAAAAGTTTAATTCAATACCGTTTACTCCAACTTCTTCGAGTTTTTTTGCATATTCAATCCAGGTTTCTTTGTAAATGGCATTTAAACTAGCAAAGAGGGGAATTGAGACAGCATCGCGAACTTTTTTGAGATTGTGAAGATGTTCAGCAGGTCCAGCATGGTCTACGAGAGGCATTACGGTAAGCATTTCTGCGTGCCTTTCGGTGTATTCTTCACGCGTCATTTGCAGTTCAAGATTTTCGAGCTGTATTTGCTCTTCAAAAAGTGAACGATATACGAGTGCCGAAGCACCTGCGTGTTCCAACTTTTTAGCATATGTTGGATCACTTACTAAGTTGCTAGCACCTATTATTAAAGGGTTCTTCAACTCAATTCCCATGTATTTTGTTTGCAGAGTCATATATATATAGTTTTTATATTCAAATATAGCTTTTAAAAATTATGTTTATGATACTTCAGGACACTTTTTTTGAATATAATGTATGATATTTAGACTAGTGTAATTATTAAAATTAAGTTCATTATTATTAGTTTCTCTAATAATAATCGTTGGATATTGATTTTTTTATACTTTTATCAGGTATCTATAGTATGAAGCCATCATCTTTTAATATTATTCGGTCAGTTCCTATAATAAAAGTGCTCATTCCTTTTATTGTTGGTATTTTATTTTCCGTCTTTATACCATTTCAAGGCTCAATTTATATTCTATTAGGGATATTTATTATTATTATGGTTCTCACAGTTTCTTTTATCCCGCTATTAAAAAATTATGGTTTACGAAAAGTATTTGGAATAGGAGTAAATATTACAATTGCAACTGCTGCTTATTTATTGCTATATGCTATGCCATATGGATCGTCAAAATATTTTGGAAATTCGAATAAATTATATTGCAGGGCCGTAGTTCTTGAAACGCCTCAAATTAAGAAAAATGGAATAAGGATATTAGCCATGGTAAAAGAGGTTTCTGAATGTGGAGATACTTTTGAATCATGTAGTCGCAGAGTTCTTATTCATACTTCACTACAACACGGGCAGCCTATGTTATTTTCGGGTGATGAAATTACTTTATCGGGCTATGCTAATGTGATAAAAAATAATGGAAATCCACATGAATTTAATATGATGAGGTATTGGGCAGCACGCAATGTATTTTATAGTTTTAGGGTAAAGCAGATTAATTCATGTACGGAAAGAAAATATTTTGTTTTACAAGCTAAAGCTTCGGAATATAGAGAGCGATTGACTAAACGTTTTTTACAATCAGGTTTATCTGGAAGAGAATTTCCGATAGTATCGGCAATGGTTTTTGGTGCACGTTCCGAGATTGATGGAGAACTTAAATCCGCATTCTCATCAACAGGTGTGACGCATGTTTTGGCTGTATCTGGCATGCATGTAGCGGTTCTTTTTCTTATTATTAATTCTCTTTTGTTCTTTTTGCAAAATTACGGATGGCAACAGATTTTAAAAGTTATTTTTATTTTAATTATATTATATATTTATGCTTTTGTTACTGGTTTAAGTGCATCCGTTCTGAGAGCGGTAGTTATGTTTACATTTATTTTATTGGCGCGACTATTGCACAGAGAACTTACAATTTATCATTCACTAGCTGCATCTGCATTCTTCCTATTAGTTTTAAATCCATGGTATTTGTTTGATATAGGTTTTCAACTTTCGTATTTAGCAGTTATTAGTATTGTTTCAATTGAGCCGTTTATTGCTGATAAAATAGGTTCAAAAAATAGAATTTTGAATTACCTATCAAGTCTAGTAAGTGTTAGTATTGCAGCTCAAATTGGTGTTGCACCATTAATTTTATATTATTTTCATAGTTTTCCACTTTATTTTATTTTTGCAAATCTTATTGTAATTCCAATATCATTTGTAGTGATGATGGGTGGTTTGCTAATACAACTATTGCCTGTGGCAATAGCTGCCAAGTTTATTACTCCTTTACTTGCGTGGGTAACTCGTTTGATGATAAATAGTGTACTATGGATTGATGGATGGCCCATGAGTTTAATTAAAAATATTTCAATGAATTATTTTGAGATGATTATTCTTTATATATTTTTAATCTCATTGATATTTATTTTGGTAAAACGCAGTAAAATAGGATGGTTTGTTGCTAATATCTCATTTCTTTTATTATTGCTAAGTGTTTTTATAAATCGCTTGTATGCACACAATAGTGAGCGAATACTTTTTTTAAATATTCCGGGAACAACTGTTTTTGAGATTAAGAAATCGGGAAAGAATTATTTGATATATAATTCTCATCAAACCAATCGTTCATATCTTCATTTTATTCTTTCATCACATTGGATTCAGGATAGATGCATGCCAGATACCTTTATCTGTCTTAGTAAAACAAATTTTTTTGCTGAGAATGGAATTGAGTTGATATCTCTTTTTGATAATAGTAAAACGCTATCAGTTTCTTCTATAAAATTTCTTATACTAGGAGATGAAAAATTTAATAGAGATTCAGTTTATTTTGGAGGATATGATTATTTAGTCTTATTCGGCAAAAAGAAAATAATTTATAATATAGTTAATCCTTGCAATATCATTTTAATGCCGTCATTACCCTATTATATTAAACAAGATCACGTGCATTATTTTAAATTAAAAGGGAAGATTTGCGAAGATATTCCTAATGAAGGTTGTAAGATTATGCCGATTAAGTAGTTGACTAAATAATCAAAAAGCTTTTGATTGCCAAAATAATAGTTTAAATTTGCAAATCAAATTTTATATATGAGGATAGTAATTGCTGGAGCAGGTGAGGTAGGTACCCATCTTGCAAAAATGTTAAGTAATGAGAAACATGACATTGTTGTGATAGATCATCGTGAAGAGATGCTACGAAATATAGCTTCAACGTGTGATTTACTTACTATCAGCGGTAATGCTGATTCTTTAGATACTCTTAAGGAGGCAAATATTAAAAAGGCGGAACTTTATATTGCTGTTACGGAAAGTGAATCGGTTAATCTCTTGTCTTGTATTGTTAGTAAACGTATGGGTGCGCAGAAAACCATTGCTCGCATTAATAATCAACAATACCTTGAACCTGGAAATAGAGAGCATTTTATATCATTAGGATTAGATTATATGGTTTTCCCTGAAAGCATTGCAGCCAAGGAAATTAGTGATTTGTTACATCAAACTGGCACAACAGATTTGGTGGAATTTGCTGGTGGTAAAATGTCTTTATATGTAGTTAAATTAGATATTGAGGCTCCCATAATTGGAAAATCATTAAACGAAGTTTCGGGTAATACTAAACATCTCGATTTTAGAGCAGTTGCCATTACTCGAAATAATGAGACCATAATACCTCGAGGGGATGATGTTTTTCAGATTGGCGATTATGTTTATGCTATGTCAGGTCAAGTTGGATTAGAACAAATTCTTAAAATGACAGGCAAAGAGCATAGTGAAGCAAGGAATGTTATGATACTTGGCGGAAGTCGTATAGGTAAATTAGCAGCTGAGAATTTAGGATACCATCATAATATTAAAATTATTGAATTAAGTCGTGAGCGTAGCTATGCATTATCAAATCAGCTTAAAAATGTTTTAGTGATATGTGGCGATGGTCGTAATATGGATTTATTAAGTGAAGAGAAGATTGAAAATATGGATGCATTTGTTGCCGTTACAGGAAATTCGGAAACGAATATTTTGGCTTGTATACATGCAAAGAGATTAGGGGTTCGCAAAACAATTGCAGAAGTAGAAAACTTTAGTTATTTTGATTTAGCTTCAAATTTGGGTGTTGATTCAATAGTAAATAAAAAACTTAGCGCTGCAAGTAGAATTTTTCGTTTTACTACTGCTGGGGTTAATGTTTCATCTGTAAAATGTTTATACGGAACGGATGCTGAAGTTTTAGAATTTGTGGTTGCACCAGAATCTAAAATTACTAAGGCAAAAATTAGTGCTCTAGGAATTCCCCAAGGTTCGATAATTGGAGGTATAGTGCGGGGTAAGGATGTAATAATTCCAACTGGCGAAACAGTTATTATGCCTAATGATCGGGTTGTTGCATTTGCGTTACCAGCAGCAATAAGAGATCTAAGTAAGCTTTTTCAAAACAAAATTATGACAGAATAATGTCATGATTTTTGTTGATACACATACACATTTATTTTCAACTGAATTTTCAGGAGATGTTGATGAGGTTGTGTTAAGAGCTATAAATGCAGATGTAAAATATCTCTTTCTTCCCAATATTGATTATGAAACAATAGCACCGCTTACTGTTCTTTGTAAGCGTTGGCCAAATAATTGTTTTCCTTTAGTTGGCTTGCATCCTTGCCATGTTAAGGAGCATTTTTCGCAAGAACTACAAAATATAAGAAACACTTTTGGAGAACAAAAAATATATGGCATTGGTGAAATAGGCTTAGATCTTTATTGGGATAAAACCTTTTTTCAATTACAAAAACAAGCTTTTATAGAGCAATTGAATTGGGCAGTCGAAATAAATTTGCCTGTAGTAATACATTCTCGTAATGCCGTTGATGAGGTATTAGAATTAATTAGCGAACCATTTTATGAAAAGCTAAGTGGTATTATGCATTGCTTCTCAGGAACGATAGAACAAGCAAATAAAGCCATTGATAATGGTTTTATTATTGGTTTAGGAGGCGTAATTACCTATGCAAAAAGTGGTATGGAATCATTAGTAAAGGAAGTCCCTTTAAATAAAATTGTAATTGAAACAGATAGTCCATATTTGACACCAGCGCCCTTTCGTGGTAAACGAAATGAATCATCCTATATCCCATATATTGCAAAACGTATTGCCGATATAAAATCAATTAGTATTGAAGAGGTTGCAACAATAACATCTCAGAATGCATTTGAAATCTTTCGATTTTAGTTTTAAAATTTATGTTGTTAAATTTTATTAAATACAACTTGATTTACAACATAAATGTATGGGATGTTTTATTCTATAGCTTTAAAAATATTGTATTAATAGCCTATAATTAACATTAAAGTATTATTTTAGATGCCTGATAATAGGGAGGAAAAACGGGTTAATGGTCATGATGTCAAGCATATGTAGGCACTATGAGCAATAAGTAAATAAGGGAGAGATGGCCGAGTGGCCGAAGGCGCACGCTTGGAAAGCGTGTTACCGCCAAAAGCGGTACGTGGGTTCGAATCCCACTCTCTCCGCAGGTTAGTATTTAATTTAAAATCAAATAGTTAATAAAATAAAATGAATCACATGAAAAAACTCTTAGTTTTTATAGCTCTTGGCGGAATGCTAATGACAGGAGCGTTTGCACAAACACAGTCAACGACTGTAGATAGTAATGCAACTGTAGCGGTAGCTGATAGTGGGAAAATTACTGCCGAAACTGCTAATGCGGCTGTAGTTGAAACTGTAGTAGTAGCTGAAGATCAGACATTACACAAGGTAATTAAACAGAAATTTATTGAAGGTGGTGTTCAGTGGATGGCTCCAATTCTTATTATCTTAATAATTGGTTTGGCATTGGTAATTGAGAGAATTCTTTATTTAAATATGGCTTCAACAAATACAGATAAGCTTTTAGTAAAAATAGAGGAATCTTTAAAAAATGGAGGTGTTGAGGCTGCCAAAGAAGTATGTCGTAATACTCGTGGACCAGTTGCTAGTATTTTTTATCAAGGTCTAGATCGTTCAGGCGAAGGAATAGAGATTGTGGAGAAATCGGTAACTGCTTATGGCGGTGTTGAAATGGGTCGCATGGAAAAAGGTTTAACATGGATTGCGTTGTTTATCGCATTGGCACCTATGTTGGGATTTCTTGGAACGGTTGTAGGTATGGTTCAAGCTTTTGATGCTATTGAAATGCAAGGTGATATCTCTCCAACCATCGTAGCAGGCGGTATTAAAGTAGCTCTGATTACAACTATTTTTGGTCTTATTGTAGCTATGATTCTTCAAGTATTTTATAACTATATTGTGTCAAAAGTAGATGGTATTGTTAATAATATGGAGGATGCTTCAATATCACTCATAGACATTTTAGTTAAACACAACGCTAAAAAGTAATAAATTATGGATATTATTGATATTTCAATATACGTAACGTATTTGTTAATTGGTGTTACAGCCTTATTAGCGATAGTCTTTCCACTTTATTTTATGGTGACAGACTTTAAGAAATCACGAAGCACTTTTTTAGGTGTTTTAGTATTGGGAGGTCTATTCCTCGTTTCAGTTGTTATCTCAACAGGTGAAGTGTATGAAAAATTTGGAATAGACGCCTCTGGTTCAAAACAGATTGGCGGTGCCATAATTATGTTATATTTTATGATGCTACTAGCTGTTGGGGTAGCCTTATTCTCTGAGATTAACAAACTTTTTAAATAGTTTGATATGCCAAGACCTATTCAGGAAATCAATGCAGGTTCAATGGCGGATATCGCCTTTATTCTGCTTATTTTCTTTCTTGTAACTACTAATATGGATGTTGATACAGGGATATCGCGAAAACTTCCTCCGATGCCAAAAGAGCAGCAGGAAACTACCGAGTCAGTGAAGGAACGCAATGTGCTAATTGTACTTCTTAACATGAATGACAAATTGTTAGTTGAGGGTGAGCGTTTAGATATTTCTGAATTACGTGCGAAAACAAAGGAGTTTGTTGTAAATCCAGTAAATAATCCAGAGTTACCTGAAAAGGAATTACTATCAGAGCGTTTAGAAAAAGCTAAAACGGCTGAAGAAAAAGCTAAAATTAAACTCTCAATAAATCTTCTCGGAGATCTTGGTATTTCGAAAGGAGTAATATCCTTACAAAATGATAGAGGAACTTCTTATGGAGCATATATTTCCGTTCAAAATGAGTTGACTGCAGCTTATGATGAATTGCGAGATGAGCTCTCGATTCAGCACTTTGGTAAAAAGTTTGAAGAAATTTCAGAAGAGGAAGCTGATGCGGTTAAATTAATTTATCCGATGGCAATCTCTGAAGCGGAACCTAAAAATATTGGAGGAGTAAAATAATGGCAAGATTTAGAAAAGATAACAAAAAAGGATTGCCACCTATTAGTACGGCATCGCTACCTGACGTTGTATTTATGTTACTAATATTTTTTATGGTAACAACTCAGTTAAGAGAAGTTGATTTGATGGTTAAAATTAAAACACCTCAAGCAACTCAGCTTAAAAAATTAGAGAAAAAATCTTTGGTTAGTTTTATATATATAGGACAACCAAAACCTTCTTTTCAAAAACTTTATGGCACCGAGCCCAGAATTCAGTTAAATGATCAGTTTGCAGGGATTGACGATATTCGTGATTTTGTGTCAAGTGAACGCGAGAGTATGAGTGAAAACGATCGCGGTTATATGACCGTGAGCATGAAGGTGGATGAGATGACTCGAATGGGCATTGTTACTGACATTAAACAAGCATTGCGTAAAGCAAATGCGCTTAAAATTAATTATTCAGCTCGTAAGCTGGTTAAGAGAACGCTTTAATTTTTTAATGCTATATTTGAAGAGGAACAGCTATCTGTTCCTCTTTCTTTTTGTCTCAAAATGACAGATACGCTATTAAAATATCGAATTGCTTATAGTTATTTACCCAAGGTTGGTGCTTTAACAGCTAAAAAGATTATTGCTTTTTTGGGTAGTGAGGAGGCTGTATTTACTGAGCGTAGACAAGCTTTAATGAAGATTCCTGGAATTGGAGAAACGATTGCAGATTCTATAATGAAAAGTGATGCCCTCGAGAAAGCAGAGGAAGATGTTGCATTTATCAGTAAGCATGATATAAAAGTTTATTGTTATCTCGATGATGATTATCCTGAGCGCTTGAAAAACTGTCCTGATAGTCCCTTAGTATTATTTGCAAAAGGGAATACAAATTTAGATACCTCTAAAGTTTTAAGTGTAGTTGGAACACGAAGTGCAACTGCTGTAGGAATTGATGTCTGTAATAAAATAATAGATGATTTAGCTACACGATATCCTGAATTATTAATTGTAAGCGGCTTAGCTTATGGTGTTGATATTACTGCACATAAAGCGGCATTAAGGAATAAATTACAAACAGTAGCCGTATTAGGCCATGGCTTAAATCAATTGTATCCATCGGCACATAAAAATGTGGCACAACAGATTGTTTTGCAAGGCGCGCTTTTGAGCGATTTCCCCGTTAATACCAAGCTCGATAGAAATAATTTCATTAAAAGAAATCGTATTATTGCCGGACTTGCTGATGCCACGCTTGTAGTTGAGTCAGGAGCTAAGGGCGGTGCATTGGTTACTGCCGATATTGCCGACTCATATGATCGTGACGTTTTTGCTGTGCCAGGGCGCTATAATGATCCATTTTCTTGTGGTTGTAATAAACTTATTAAAACGAATAAAGCTGCACTGGTTGAAAATGCTAGTGATATTGAGTATTTAATGGGATGGGAATCTGGTAAATCGATATCTAAGCCAATTCAACAACAATTATTTTCAATTCTATCAGAGGAAGAAAATTGTGTAGTTGAAGTTTTAAAACGATGTGGAGATATCTCAATTGATCATTTGGCTATTGAGTTGCAACAACCTGTGAGCAAATTATCACCATTGCTTTTAACTATGGAAATGACGGGTGTATTGCGAAGTCTTCCAGGAAAATTATATCACCTCAATTAGTTCTCTTTATAGGACTATAAGTTGCAACATGTCGTTCAGTTTTTACAGGGTAAATGTCAGGAATGGTTACCATTATTCCAGTTTCAATTACCCCTCCAAAATGTTCGTTTACACTTGTGCCAAATACTTTCATTGTAGGTGAAAGATTCATGTAAGCATTAATAAGTGGTGGAATTTTTTCGCCCATGTTGCGAATTTCTTTCGATAGTATTTTATAATCTTCGTTGTAATCTTTTTGATTTAAGACGGCTGCAAGTTCAGTTAAAGGTGCTTGTATTTCAACTGTCTTTCTTGGATAAAGTAATTTTTCGGAATCGCCGAAATGCTTTTCCATGAAATATAAAAGTAGATCGCGTGCTTTTAAAGGATAATCAGTATACATAGTTACTTTACCGAAAAAGTATTTTACGTGAGGATTATCAACAATGAGTGCTCCAAGTCCATCCCATAAATTATCGAGTGTAAATATATCACGACGAGAGCTGCCTGTTGTTTGATGTTCTGGTACTACAAATGAACGGCCCAATTCAATCATATAAGGGAGGTAGTTTTTCTTGAAAGTGTCGGAGTAAACAAGAATTTCGCTTGTTGAGAGATCATTGGTATTGCTTTCATTATTACATAGCATGAAACGATAACCTCCTAGTATCGATTCGCTTTCTGCATTCCAAACAATTAATTGGCGGTATGGTTTAGGTGCCGTGTCGAAATCGTCAATATCAGCTGATTTTCCTGTTCCTCCGCCAGCTGATCTGAAAGTTAGCTCACGTAGTCTTCCAATTTCTTGCATTATATTTGGACTATTATGTGCAGTCAAAATATATATATCATTAGATCCGTTATTGGATTTTCTAATAAATTTTTCATGCGTAAGTTCTTTGAGTATGGCTTCCCTGCTAATCTTTTCAATAATATTTTGCATATTTATTTGCCTATTTTATTATGTTTTTTTATTCTGAATTCTCTATACTTTTCAAATTTACTAAAAATAACTTAATAAAGAAAAGGGGTATTTGGATTGTTTTTAAGCTTATATACGTGGTTGCGAAGCAGAGATGCCCATTTGAAATGACTGTGACGTTTGTCAAAAGTAGTAAACGGAATAGGTTTTCCGAATGTGATACAAATACTTTTTGATCGTTGATTGAACATTTCATCGACTAGATAAAACATTTCAATATTTGCTTTGATACCAAGCCACTTTCTGTAATTTGATAAGTTATAGAAAAATTGTGAATTCTGTCCGTCAAAGTGAACCGGTATGATATCTCTTTTGTAATTAATTGTTTTTGTAATAAAACTTTTTTTCCATTCTAAATCAATTATTTTCCCTTTAGTTTTTCGAGAACACATTCCCGCTGGAAAATACAAAATTTGCCCATCAGAAGCGTATGCCTCTTCTAGTATACGAGCATATTCAACTGATTGTTTGCCGTGTTTGTTTATAGGGATGAAAACAGGAGCTAAATTTGGCAAATTCATTAATAGATCATTTACTACAAATTTTACATTAGAGAAAAATTGTGATGCGGCACTAATCATTATAAGCCCATCTAGTCCACCAAGAGGATGGTTTCCTGCGAACAAATAGCGACCATTCTTGGGCAGATTTTCGGTTCCCTTCATTTCATATTTTACACCCAAGGTATTTAGAGTGTTGTTAACAAATGCAACCCCCATATCATCAGAATAATTTTGCAAAACCGCATTTACCTCGTTTTGATGTATGATGCGCATTATATATTTAATTATAAAACCAGGTAGTATTTTTAGAAGTAAGGGGTTTTTACTTCGTAGTAACTCTTTAACATCAATTTGTGTGTATGAAGCCATGAGGTTGAATTTTAAGGGTAATATTAATAAAAATCAATGATTTTACAACTTGTTCATTTGTTAATGCTTTTTGTGCAGCTATATGTCATAATATCAATAATATAAAAAGTATTGTTGCGGTTTTGCAGTTGAAAGTTATTAACAATGTGGGATAAAATGGGTAAAAGTGTTTTAAAGTGGGTTGAAAAGTTCTAAATTTACAAAAACCAAAGAAATACATCATGACCACGTTTATAGGAGATTATCACTGCAAGCTCGACGCAAAGGGACGCGTTGTGGTGCCGTCTGCCTTTAAACGTCAGATAGATCCTGCTTCGGGAGAAAGGTTTGTAGTGAAAAAGGATGTTTTTGAGAAGTGTTTGGTTTTATATCCGATGGATGAGTGGGAGCGCCAAGTGAAGATGATTCGCTCTCGAATTAATCCATATAACCGAGAGCATAGTAAGTTTTTGCGTGGTTTCTATATGGATACTGCTGAACTTGAAATGGATTCAAACAACCGTGTTTTGTTACCTAAAAGATTATTGGATGAGGCGGGAATTGGTGCAGATTTAGTTTTAGCAGGACAAGATGGACGTATTGAAGTATGGGCGAAGGAGATATATGGCAGTATTCGAATGGATGAAAATGAATTTGCTGATTTGGCGCAAAGGATTTTAGGTGGTACATCTCTTAATGACCAACAGCCATGAGCTACCATGACCCAGTATTACTAAAAGAGAGTATTGAGGCACTAAATATTAAGGCTGACGGGATTTATGTCGACGCAACTTTCGGAAGTGGCGGTCATTCAGCAGCAATACTGAGCAAATTAAAGAAAGGACGATTAGTAGTGTTTGATCAGGATTCTGATGCAGTAGCTAATGCTCCTGTTGATGAGCGTTTGTTGTTTGTTCGACACAACTTCAGATACATGAAAAATTTTCTTAGGTTTCTCAAAATAGAAAAGATTGATGGTTTAATTGCTGATTTAGGCGTTTCTTCACATCATTTTGATTCCGCTGAACGAGGTTTTTCATTTCGTTTTGATACTTTATTGGATATGAGAATGAATTCAGATAAGCTAGTAACTGCTGCACATATACTGAATACATCTAGCGAAGAACATCTTGATAAAGTACTTCGTAGTTATGGTGAATTACATGGTACGCGTCGTATGGCCCGTGCCATTATTGATTTTAGAATGAATAATTCTTTTGAAAAAGTGGCAGATCTTACTACTGCATTAAAAGATTTTATTCCACGAATACATGAGCACAAGTTTCTTGCAAAAGTATTTCAATCATTACGAATTGAAGTTAATGATGAAATGGGAGCATTGCGAGATTTGCTAGAGCAATCAGCACAATGTATGAAACAAGAAGGTCGTATGGTGGTTATATCCTATCATAGTTTAGAAGATGGATTAGTGAAGAATTTCATACGATCAGGAAAATTTAAAGGAGAGGCAGAAAAGGATTTTTATGGTAATGTTAATACTCCTTTCTCTGCTTTGGGAAAAACAATTGTGCCAAGTGAATCAGAAATAATTTCAAATAATAGAGCCCGAAGTGCACGAATGCGTGTGGCTATAAAGAATTAGTTTATGGCAGAAAAGAATATTGAATTTATTGAACCTAAAGAAGAACGAAAAGAAATAAAGAGAAGTTCGTTTCGTGGCATCATTGATGGCAGTATGCTTACATCTTCTTTTATGTCAAATCAGCTCGTTTTTATAATTTTTCTTTCGTTTATGGCATTGCTATATATAGCAAATAGATATAATTCAGAAAAAATAATGCGAAAGAATTTAAAAATGCAGGAAGAAGTAAAAGAGCTTCGTGCAGAAGCTATTTCGTATGCTTCTGAATTGATGTTTATTAGTTGTCAGTCGGAGGTTATAAAGTTTGTACAACAAAATAACCTTGAGCTGCAAGAGGCAGTAAGGCCCCCATTGAAAATTATTGTTAATAGAGATGAGTTAGATAAAGCATGTCGCTAAAGAAAGACATATTGTGGCGAGTAGCCGTTGTATACCTAGGTGTTTTGCTGATGGGTGGGATGATTGTAGCTCGTATTATCTATTTGCAGTTTACTGAGAAAGATATTAGTGAGCAAAAGATTCAGAAATTGCAAGTTCGGAGTCGTACTCTCGAAGCTAATAGAGGTGATATAAGGGCAACAGATGGACGTTTACTATGTACGTCGGTTCCGATTTACGAAGTACGAGTTGATATGCTTAGTGATGGAATTAGTTCTTCCTTAATAAGTAAAAAAATTGATTCACTTTCATTATGTCTTGCTACACTTTTTAAAGATCGTAGCACAGGCGAATACAAGCAAAGTTTATTGAGAGCAAGACGAGAAGGACAACGTTATTTTTTGTTAAAACGAGGAGTGAATTATCATCAGTTAAAAGCGCTAAAAACATTTCCAATATTTAGAGCAGGGCGATATAAAGGTGGTTTAATTTTTGAAAAAGATATCCGCAGAATTTATCCTTTTGGAAATTTACTTGCAGCACGAACGATTGGTTATCTAACAAAAGATATAGAAGGAAATGAAGTGGGGATAGAAGGTTCATTTGACAGACAATTAAGTGGTGTGCGAGGAATGCGATTAGAGCAATTAATTTCAGGCAATTTTTGGATGCCATTAAATAACAATGAAGAAGTGGAGCCTCGTGATGGGAATGATATAATTACAACTATTGATATAAATATTCAAGATGTAGCTGAAAACGCTTTACTTAATCAGTTAAAGCAGAATAATGCCCATCATGGTACTGCGGTTTTAATGGAGGTAAGCACTGGTAAAATTAGAGCAATAGCAAATCTTGAGCGTGATAAGAATGGTGAATATAGAGAATCATATAATTATGCAATTGGAGAAAGTTCTGAGCCAGGTTCTACATTTAAGTTGGCGTCTTTAATGGCTGCTATTGAAGATGGTTATATTGATTTGAATGATTCAATAAATACTGGTAAGGGAAGTATTTTCTATTATAGGCATGAGGTAAAAGATACTAAACATGGTGGCTACGGGCGCTTATCCGTTCAGCAGATTTTTGAAGTGTCATCCAATGTTGGAGTAACAAAAATAATAACTCAGTTTTATAAAGGAAAAGAACGACAGTTTATTGATAGGCTTTATTCGATGAATCTGAATGAACCTTTAGGCATAGAGATAAAAGGGGAAAGCAAACCCAATATTAAATACCCAGGTGATAAATATTGGTCAGGGGTTTCGTTGCCAATGATTTCATTTGGTTATGAAGTTAAGCAAACGCCTTTACAGATTCTTACATTTTATAATGCCGTTGCAAATAATGGAATAATGGTTAAACCTATGCTAATTGAAGAGATTCAGTTTCATGGTCAAACGGTATCGCATTATGAGCCTGTAGTTATAAATCCTTCTATTTGCTCAAATGAAACAATAAAGAAAGCAAAAAAGATGCTTGAAGGTGTTGTTGAACATGGTACTGCGAAGAATTTAAAGAACAAAGATTATAAGATTGCTGGGAAAACAGGTACTGCTCAAATTGCAAATCTAAAATATGGTTATAAGGATAAAAATTCAATTAGCTATCAAGCATCGTTTTGTGGTTATTTCCCAGCCGAGAATCCAAGATATTCATGCATTGTTGTAGTTAATGCTCCATCTAATAATGTTTACTATGGAAATTTGGTAGCAGGGCCAATTTTTAAAGAAATTGCAGATAAGGTTTTTGCAACAAGTTCTGATATGCAGAAAATTATTCGTGTTCAAAATATAATAGATTCAATTAAACCGCCTGTCGTTAAACCGGGGCTTTTAGAGGAAATTGATAATGTATTATCCGCAATACAAATAAGATCTTTTAAAAATAAATTAAAATCTGATTGGGTTGAAGTGAAAAGTAGAGATGCATATGTGCGATATGATAATTTTTTTGTTAAAGATGATTTAGTGCCAGATGTTAGAGGTATGGCCATAAAGGATGCATTATATCTTTTAGAAAATGCAGGATTGAAGGTGCAATTTTCAGGAAGAGGGACGGTAATCAGTCAATCGGTACCTCCGGGGCAGTTTGTTAAAAAAGGGGATCTTGTTCTATTGGAATTACGATTAACTAATGCGCAAAGCTGAGAATGAAACAACTTAGTGAAATATTAAAAGGTATACACATACTTGAAATTATAGGGCTTGATTCTATTATGGTTGTATCATTGATTTTAGATTCTCGTAAAGTTACAGCATCATCGTTATTTATTGCATTAAAAGGAACTCAAGCCGATGGTCATATTTTTATTTCAAAAGCTGTGGAGCAGGGTGCTTCTGTAATTGTGTGTGAAGAAATGCCTTCCAATATCCCATCAACTGTAACGGTAGTGAGGGTTAATAATACAACTGAAGTAGTTGGGCTAATTGCATCTGCCTTTTATGATAATCCATCGGAAGAATTAAAAGTTATTGGTGTTACGGGAACAAATGGAAAGACAACTACAGTTACTGAGTTGTATCATTTATTTCGAAAAGCTGGTTATAAAACAGGATTGATATCAACAGTTATTTATTATGTAGATGATATCGCGTATGAATCTACTCATACAACACCTGATGCAATTCAAATTCAAAAGTTAATGCGTGAAATGCTTGACGTGGGATGTGATTATTGCTTTATGGAGGTAAGTTCCCATGCAATTGATCAAAAACGTATTAACGGTATTCGTTTTTCGGGAGGTGTTTTTTCAAATTTGACACATGATCATCTTGATTATCATAAAACATTTGATGAATATCTTAAAGTTAAAAAACGATTTTTTGATTTGCTTCCATCTGATGCATTTGCACTGGTAAATATTGATGATAGAAATGGACGTGTTATGGTACAGAACACGAAAGCTAAAGTGAAAACATACGCCTTAAAATCGATGGCTGATTTCACTTGTCGTATTATTGAGAAACATTTGCAGGGAATGATGTTGCGTATTAATCATAATGAAGTGTGGGTTCATTTTATTGGTGATTTTAATGGTTATAATTTACTTGCAATATATACCACTGCTATTTTATTGGGCATTAAAGAAGATGATGTGATGCGTATTATTAGCGAATTGAAACCTGTGCATGGTCGTTTTGAGACACTTTACTCACCCGGAGGAATTGCTGCAATAGTTGATTATGCTCATACACCAGATGCATTAATTAATGTTCTGGATACTATAAATAACATAATGCAGGATAAAACAGGTAAAGTGATTTCGGTAGTTGGAGCAGGAGGAAATCGTGATAAACTAAAACGTCCTAAAATGGCAAGAATTTCAGCTGATAGAAGTGATCACGTAATTCTTACGTCGGATAATCCACGGAATGAGAGACCAGAAGATATTTTAGCAGACATGCAAACAGGATTGAATGCAAATGATGCAGATAAAGTAATTACGATTTCAGATAGACGTGAAGCAATAAAGACAGCCGTTATGTTAGCTACTAAAGGCGATATAATTTTGGTAGCAGGTAAAGGTCACGAAACATATCAAGAAATACAAGGTGTGAAACATCATTTTGATGACAAAGAAATATTAGAAGAATTATTAAAAAACAAATAGTACAATTATGTTTTATTATCTGTTTAATTATTTAGAACAATTTGATGTGCCGGGAGCAGGTATGTTCCAGTACATCTCTTTTAGGAGTGCAATGGCATTTATTGTTTCATTGCTTATTGCTTTGCTAATTGGTAAGCGTATTATTAATTATTTGCGTAAGAAACAAATTAATGAGAATATTCGTGATTTAGGTTTGGTGGGTGAGAATCAGAAGGCTGGAACACCATCAATGGGAGGAGTAATTATTCTTGCATCCATTCTTATTCCAACTATTTTACTTACAGATATTTTAAATGTATATATTATTTTAATGATAATAACCACATTGTGGCTCGGAACCGTTGGTTTTTTAGATGATTATATTAAGATATTTAAAAAAGACAAAAATGGCCTTGCTGGAAGAATGAAGGTTCTAGGACAGGTAAGTCTTGGTTTAATAGTAGGAATTACGCTATGGGTTTCAGATGATGTAGTCATTAGAGAAAAAATGGAAATTAAAGATTTTAATCCTAAAACAGAAAGTATATCTGATAGTGTTAAAGAAATAAAAGGGAAGTATTATTTTATTAGAGATGTTAAAACAACACAAACAACGATTCCATTTTTTAAAAACAATCAAGGTGATTATGCTACACTTGTTAAGTTTTTAGGTGAAGATAAAGCAAAAACAGCGGCATGGATTGTTTATATTCTTGTAATTATTTTTATAATAACTGCCGTATCAAATGGAGCAAATATTACTGATGGTCTTGATGGGCTTGCAACGGGTACGTCAGCCATTATTGGGCTCACTTTAGGTGTTCTAGCATACTTGTCTGGTAATATAATATATGCAGATTATCTTAATATAATGTATCTCCCTAATACAAGTGAACTAGTAGTCTTCGCTAGCGCTTTTATGGGAGCCACTATTGGCTTCTATTGGTACAACTCTTTTCCAGCACAGGTGTTTATGGGAGATACGGGCAGTTTAGCGCTAGGTGGTATAATTGCCGTTTATGCAATTATTGTACGAAAAGAATTGTTGATTCCTATCTTATGTGGAATATTTCTTGTTGAGAATTTATCTGTAGTAATGCAGGTAAGTTATTTTAAATATACAAAAAATAGATATGGTGAGGGAAGACGAATTTTTAAGATGTCACCCTTGCATCACCATTATCAGAAACTAGGATATCCGGAAGCTAAAATAGTTACTCGGTTTATTATAATTGGTATTCTTTTGGCTGTGGTTACTATTGTTACTTTGAAAATACGATAGAGAATGAGTAAACGCATTGTTATATTAGGAGCAGGGGAGAGTGGTGCCGGTTCAGCGGTACTCGCTAAGAAGAAAGGCTTTGATGTTTTTGTTTCTGATATGGGTGCAATTAAAGATAAATACAAGATTTTGTTGCAAGAACATGGAATTTCATATGAGGAAAAACAGCATACCGAGGCTCTTATTTTAAATGCAGACGAAATTATAAAGAGTCCGGGTATTCCTGAAAAAGCTCAAATTGTAAAGCATTTGCGCGAGAAGGGAGTTAAGATAATATCAGAAATTGAGTTTGCAGGACGATATACGCAAGCAAAAACAATTTGTATAACAGGGAGTAATGGTAAAACTACTACAACGATGTTAATCTATCATATACTTAAAAAAGCAGGATTGAATGTGGGTTTAGCCGGCAATGTAGGGCATAGCTTTGCCTTACAAGTAGCGGAAGAAAAATTTGATTTTTTTGTAATTGAGCTTAGCAGTTTTCAGTTAGATGATATGTATGATTTTCGTGCTGATATTTCAATATTGTTAAATATCACACCTGATCATCTTGATAGATATGGATATGAGTTAAAAAATTATGCGCTATCAAAAATGCGAGTTGCAAACAACCAAGGTCCCGAGCAATTTTTTATTTATTGTAGTGATGATGAGGTGACTTTAAATATGATGAAAGAGGTAAATATAAAAGCTACATGTATGCCTTTTTCAATACTTACAGATGAATTTCAAACTGCTTATGTTAAAGATGATTTATTAAATATAAACCTACCTAATACCCATTTTGATATGTCGATATACGAACTAGCATTAAAAGGAAAACATAACCTTTATAACTCTATGGCAGCTGGAATTGCGGCAAGAGTAATTGACATCCGAAAGGAAGTAATTCGCGAAAGCTTAAGTGATTTTCAAGGGGTAGAACACAGACTTGAGAAATTCATTAAAGTGCGCGGTGTCGAATTTATTAATGATTCAAAAGCTACAAACGTTAATTCAACGTGGTATGCCCTTGAGAGTATCTCAAAACCTATTGTATGGATTGCAGGTGGAGTGGATAAAGGTAATGATTATTCTTCGCTGAATGAATTAGTAAAACAGAAAGTAAAAGCATTGGTATGTTTGGGGGTGGATAATGCGAAGTTGCATTATTGTTTTGATGAAATAATACCAATGGTAGAAGACGCAAATTCAATGCATGAAGCTGTTAAAAAGGCTTATAAAATGGCATCGAAGGATTGTGTTGTTCTTTTATCGCCCTGTTGTGCTAGTTTTGATTTATTTCAGAATTATGAGGATAGAGGTCGGCAATTTAAGGAATGTGTTCGTAATCTTTAGTAATTATAAATAATGCGTGAGAGCGTAGTTACATATTTTAAAGGTGATAAAGTGATTTGGTCGGTAATTCTGGCTTTAACAATCCTTTCATTGCTCGCAGTGTATAGCTCAACTGGTACGCTTGCATATCGCTATCAAGAGGGAAATACTATTTACTATTTCATGCGGCATTTTATTTTTCAGATGATAGGTCTAGGTTTAATATTTCTTACACATCTTATAAATTATCGTATTTATTCAAAGTTATCCCAATTATTATTAATAGTTTCAATACCCTTGTTATTGCTTACTTTAGTAATGGGAACTAGTTTGAATGAAGCGAGTAGATGGCTTACAGTACCTGGTTTGGGTATTACACTACAAACTTCAGATCTTGCTAAGCTTTCTTTAATTATGTACATCGCACGCGTTCTTTCTACAAAGCAAGATGAAATAGATGATTTTAAAGAAGCGTTTTTACCAGTCTTTATTCCAGTAGCTTTGGTTTGTATGTTAATATTACCAGCTAATTTCTCAACCGCAGCTATATTATTTACTACTTCAATGATATTGATGTTTATTGGACGCATAAATGCTAAATATCTTTTTTCATTAGTGGGAATTGGCATTTTAGCATTAACAATTTTCATTGTTGTTGTAATGAATATGGATACTAAAAGTCGGGTTGGTACATGGAAACACAGAATTGAAGCATTTACATCGGGAGAGGGAGGTGATAATTATCAGGTAGAGCAAGCAAAGATTGCTGTTGTTACTGGCGGTATTTTTGGAAAAGGCCCAGGAAATAGCTCTCAACGAAATTTTTTACCACATCCATATTCAGATTTTATTTATGCTATAATTATTGAAGAATATGGTTTAGTGGGAGGGATTGTAATATTAGCTTTGTATTTGTTTTTGTTTTTTAGGGCTGGTTTAATAGTGCGGCGATGCTCTAGAACATTTCCCGCTTTTATGGCTTTTGGTTTATCCTTGATGTTAGTTTTTCAGGCTATGATTAATATGGCTGTTGCTGTTAATTTATTACCAGTTACGGGTCAAACCTTGCCTTTAGTTAGCATGGGCGGAAGTTCGGTGATGTTTACGAGTATATCATTAGGCGTGCTCTTAAGTGTTAGTCGTGATTTAGATGAAAACCCAGATGGCAGCAAAGAAGGAGCAGATGAGAGCGATGAAGAAGAGGATAATGAAGAAGAAATTGAAATCGAAGATGAGAAAGCTTAAAATAATTGTAAGTGGCGGAGGTACTGGGGGACATATTTTTCCAGCTATTTCTATTGCAGATGCGCTTAAACGTAAAGTTGCGGATATTGATATATTATTTGTTGGTGCCGAAGGCCGCATGGAGATGGATAAAGTACCTGCAGCTGGATATAGAATTATTGGATTGCCTGTTGCAGGAATTCAACGAAAACTAACATTTGAAAATTTAAAATTTCCATTTAAACTTTTGAAAAGTTTGAGAGGGGCATCAAAAATTGTTAAAGAGTTTAAGCCAGATGTAGTGATTGGAGTTGGCGGTTATGCCAGTTATCCCGTTCTTCGTGCAGCCGCTGCGCAAAAGATCCCTGTGCTTATTCAGGAACAAAATTCTTTTGCTGGATTAACAAATAAGATATTAGGTAAAAAGGCTTCAAAGATTTGCGTTGCTTATGATAATATGGATACCTTTTTTCCTTCCGATCTAATTATTAAAACAGGAAATCCAGTTCGAAGTGCTGTTTTAAATATAGCAGGAAAACGAAATGAGGCAGCTTTATTCTTTGGTATTAATCCTGAAAAACCTACTATTGTTATGATAGGAGGTAGTTTAGGAGCGCGAACTTTAAATCAATCGCTAATAAAAGATTTAGATAAAGTTGCTAAAGCTCCTGTTAATTTTATATGGCAAACAGGGAAATATTATTATTCAGGGGTGCTAGATGAAGTACAGAAGACTAATCCGAAAAACATTAAAGTGCTCGATTTTATTAGTTGTATGGATATGGCATATTCTATTGCAGATGTGATTATTTCTCGCGCAGGTGCTTGTTCTATTTCGGAATTATGTATTATTGGTAAGCCGGTTATTCTTGTTCCTTCGCCTAATGTTGCAGAAGATCATCAAACAATGAATGCAAAAGCCCTTTCAGATCGCGAAGCGGCTATTATGATTAGTGATGCTGAAGCGCCAATAAAATTGGTCGATACTGCTTTGGCCTTAGTTTTAGATAAAAGTTTATCAAATAAACTATCAAAGAATTTATTGAAGATGGCATTATATAATTCTGATGATCTTATTGCAAATGAAGTATTAAAAATTGTAAAACATCATGAAGTTTAGTGATATAACACGAGTGTATTTTGTAGGAATTGGCGGCATTGGCATGAGCGCATTGGCACGCTATTTTCATAAGAATGGAAAGCGGGTGGCAGGATATGACCGAAGTGAAACTCAATTAACTAAAGAATTGGTTCGTGAAGGGATGGATATTCATTATGCTGATGATTTAAATAGTGTTCCTTTTCCAATGAAAGATATTTCACAGAAAGATCATACTTTAGTTGTTTACACTCCAGCTGTTTCCTCTGATCATAAGGTATTTTCTTTTTTCAATGCTAATGGCTATGTAATTATGAAACGAGCACAGGTTCTCGGTTTAATTGCGGCTGAGAAAAAATGTATTGCTATTTCTGGTACACATGGCAAAACAACTACAAGTACTTTAACAGCACATATTTTTTGGCAATCGGATGAAAGTTGTAATGCTTTTTTAGGTGGTATTTCCAAAAATAATAATACTAATCTTCTATTATCTGATAGTAAATATTTAGTAGTTGAGGCAGATGAATATGATCGTTCTTTTCTTCATCTTTATCCATCGCAAGCAGTCGTTACTTATGTTGATGCCGATCATTTAGATATTTATGGTAGCATAGAAGCAATTGTTGATTCTTTCAATCAGTTTGTTGCTAATATGAAAGATGGTGCTCAGCTTGTAATAAAAAAAGGTGTTGAACTCAAAATTGATCGTAATAGATTAAATGTATATACCTATTCGTTGAGAGATGATCAGGCAGACTTTTATGCAAGAGATATTACTATTCGTGATGGTTTGTATCATTTCGATATCATGACACCTACTGGTATTGTTGAGAAAATAAAACTAGGGGTGCCTGGTATAATGAATGTTGAGAATACGATTGCAGCTTTTAGCATGGCTTATTTGGCTGGTATTAATTTGGATGATATTAAAAAGGCGATAGCATCATTCTTAGGTGTACGTCGGCGTTTTGATTATCAAGTGCGATCCTCAAATATTATTTATATTGATGATTATGCACATCATCCCAAAGAGATAGCGGCATGTTTAAGATCTCTTAAAGAATTGTATGGTGATAAAAAGATAACCGGAATTTTTCAACCTCATTTATTTTCTCGTACAAAAGATTTTGCAAAGGAGTTTGCTGAGAGCTTGAGTATGCTTGATTCATTAATTCTATTAGATATTTATCCAGCTAGAGAACTTCCGTTGGAGGGTGTTACATCTAAACTTATATTTGATAGTGTAACAATTAAAGATAAGATTATGTGTAGTCTTCAAGACTTATTAAATATTCTGGAGACTAAAAGCGAGATAGAAGTACTAGTTACGATGGGAGCAGGAAATATTGATTCCATGGTCGATCCAATTAAAAAATTGTTAACTAAACGATTGAAAGATTTTTAATGAAGAAAATTAATTGGCATATATTACGTGTATTTAGCTTGTGGATGGCAATTGCTGTTTATTTTGTTGTGTCATTAACATTTGTTGGTAACCGCAAAGCAAAAATTATATGCAAAGATATTCAAGTGAACATTCTTGATAGCGTTAAGAATAGTTTTGTTACTGAAGCGGATGTTATAAATTTGCTTGAGAAAAGTAATAAACGTATTTTAGGTTATGGGGTTACTGCAATTAATACATTAGAGCTTGAGAAGATTTTACGAAAACACCCTCCAATAAAAGGAATTGAGATATACACCAATGCTGATGGATATTTGTTGGTAGACATAACTCAGCGTGAGCCTATTGTTCGTGTTGTATCGTCAGTTGGACTTGATTTTTATATTGATAAAGATGGAAAACTAATGCCACTTCAGCCTCGTTACGCATCACATGTATTAGTTGCTAGTGGTAATGTTGAGATTGATATACTTGTACCAAATGGGAAGTCTGTATTGACTGATATAGATACTACTGCATTTGCCGCGCATTTGTTAAAGAGTATTTATTTATTATCTGAGCATATTAGTTCAAATATTTTTTTGGAATCGCAGATACAGCAAATATATGTTAATGACGATTATGAATTTGAGATGATACCTAGGGTAGGAAATCATCTAGTATTATTCGGTGATATAAGCAATTATCAATATAAGTTTGAAAAACTTTGTGCAATCTATTTAAAAGGATTTAACAGTATTGGATGGAATAATTATTCTGTAATTAATTTAAAATATAGTAATCAAGTAATATGTACTAAACCTAATGTATATGAATAAAGAATTCAACCCCGGAGATTATGTAGCAGCAATAGATATTGGAACAACCAAGATTGTTGCAATTGTTGGCCAGCGTCAAGCCAATGGTAGAGTAAAGATTGTTGGTATGAGCAAAACTGCCTCACGTGGCGTTAAACGTGGCGTGGTGCTCAATATTGAAGAATCGGTAAACTCTATTCAGCAAGCTATTGAGGCAGTACAATTAAAAACAGGTATGATTTTGGATGATGTATATGTTGGAATCGCTGGGCAGCATATTAGAAGCATTCGAAATAGAGGTAGTCTTTTTTTGGACAATCATGATGAGATTCGAAAGGAAGATCTTGATAAACTACTTGCTGATATGTATAAAATTCCTATAGATGTAGGGGAAGAGATAATTCATGTGCTACCTCAAAATTTCATTGTTGACAATGAAACAGGGGTGAAAAATCCAATTGGAATTGCAGGAAGACGCTTAGAAGGAAATTTTCATATTGTGGTTGGCCAAGTATCAACCATGAAAACGATTGAAAAATGTGTGAATCGTTGCGGATTACGTATAAATAATCTTATTCTTGAACCACTTGCTTCAGCACATGCTGTTCTTACCGATGATGAGATGGAAGCAGGCGTTGTACTTGTAGATATAGGAGGAGGAACTACAGACCTTGCTGTCTATTATGATGGAATCATTCGACATACTGCTGTTATTCCTTTTGGCGGCAATGTTGTTACAGATGATATTAAAGAAGGATGTGCATTATTACATCGCGATGCTGAAGATTTGAAAGTAAAATATGGCTCAGCTTTAGGTGATATCGCCCCTGCCGATAAGGTAGTTACACTTCCTGGTATTAATGGTCGTGAGGCAAAAGAAATTTCGTTCAAAAGTTTGGCATACATCATCCAATCTCGAATGGAAGAGATTATTGAAATTATTAGTTTTGAATTGGAAGCTTCGGGCTATGCCGATAAATTGGCTGCTGGTATTGTTGTAACTGGAGGTGGATCGTTATTACGTCATTTGCCTCAGCTTATGAAATTCAAAACAGGATTGGATGTTAAAATAGGTTATCCTTTTGAAAGTCTTCAAGCCGAAAAGGAGGAAGATATAAATCATCCGATGTACTCTACGAGTATTGGATTAATATTAAAAGGTTTTGAATATAACGATAGAAAAGGAATAAAAGTTAAGATGGTGGATGCTTCGATAAAAATTGAACCTCTATTGGATATGCCTGTGAGGAAAAAGAAGAAAAATTCTGGCTTTTTGGATTCAGTAAAAAATACCATCTCAAATATATTTGAAGAAGATGATGCAAAAATGTAAACCTTAAATTAAAGGTCATGAGTATAGATTTAATGAATTTTGAATTAAACCGCGAAACATCTTCAATCATTAAGGTGATTGGTGTTGGCGGTGGTGGTGGCAATGCCGTAAACCATATGTATAAGCAAGGTATACGCGATGTTAATTTTATTGTTGTTAATACCGACAATCAAGTTTTACAGCGTAGTCCAGTACCAATGAAAATACAAATTGGACCATCGCTTACCTCGGGTTTAGGTGCAGGTAATAAACCTGAAAAGGGCCGTCAGGCTGCCATTGAAAACCTTGATGAAGTTATGGAAGCCATCGGTACTAATACACGTATGGTGTTTATAACTGCTGGAATGGGAGGAGGTACAGGAACAGGAGCTGCTCCTGTAATTGCAAAAGCGGCTCGTGATGCTGGTATTCTTACTGTTGCAATTGTTACAATGCCTTTTAAAATTGAAGGTAGATCGCGTATGGAGAATGCTATACAGGGACTTGATGAGCTTTATAAGAATGTCGATTCAATGTTGGTAATCAATAATGAAAAGGTGCGTGAAATATATGGCGATCTTAAACTCAGCGATGCATTTGCTAAAGCCGATAATGTTTTAACTGCAGCTGCAAAAGGAATTGCTGAAATAATTACTATTCCAGGTTATATAAACGTGGATTTTGCAGATGTACAAACCGTAATGGCCGAAAGCGGGATAGCTATTATGGGATCGGCAATTGCAGAAGGAGAGGGAAGGGCTTTGGCTGCTGTGAAAGGCGCATTAACATCTCCATTGCTTGATTATAATGATATTAAAGGAGCTAAAAATGTTCTGTTAAATATTACTTCAGGGAATGATGAAGTGACCATGGATGAGGTTTCGGAGATTACCGATTATTTAGCAGGCGAGATAGATATTGATGCTACCGTGATATGGGGTAATTGCAGCGATTCAGCTTTAGGAGAGGGAATTAGTGTAACTATAATTGCGACAGGCTTTAATCGTGATATTATTCCCGAATTATATGCACGAAATATTCAACGAGAAAAAGTTTCTTTGACAGATGCTGTGAGTGATAGTTATAGAGATGGTAAAGTTTCATTAACTTTTGAACAACCAACCACAGTAAATTTTCAAGTTAAAGAAAAGCTTCCTGAAAAAATTGAATTTGAAGATGAGGATGAAGTGATGTCTGAAAAGGCTATTGAAAGGTTAAAAAGAATCAAGGGAGCTGAAGAGGCGATGACTAATGGTAAAGTTAATAGAGTTAAAGAGAAGAATAATATGGAAGATTTATATACTGAGCCAGCGTATAAACGACGAAATGTTAAATTGGGCGGTTCTGACAATTCATCGGGTCCATCTGTTTCAAGATACTCGCTCTTTGGAAATGACGAGGGCGTAAAGTTAAACTCTGATAATTCGTATTTGCATGATAATGTAGATTAATGTTTTTTTTGTTCAATTATATGGGTTAGAAACTGCTGGTCATCGGTTTGCTATCCGATGGCTCAGCTGTTTTTTTTATTTTAAATAAGAATTAATATTTTTGTGTGTTGATGAATTTGATTAAATATATTAGCCAAATTTATTACAGACATTTAAGTTTTTTATTAATAGCAATTTTAAATTATTTCTTTTAAAAATAATCTGATACTGCATAATAATAAACCTTTTAAATGATATCTGATTTTTGTTGAAGAAAAAATTGCATTTAAATATGATGAAGTTGGACGCTAGGGATCGAGCGCCTCAGCCACCTACTTAAATATTATACAAAGAAACTTATCTTTGGTATATGATTATGCAGAATAAAAAAAAAATTGCTATGGTTAAACAGGGTAAAGATTTTCTGAACAAACAAAACAAGCAACAAAAAAAAAATAAGCCCAATTCAGAGAAACAAATGGTATTTGATAAGAAACTTTTGTACTGTTTATTAATACTTATAGTAACTGTTATCGTTGCTTATTGGCCTGTAAAAGATAATGGAATTACTAATTGGGATGATCCTACCTATGTTACTGAGAATCCAATGATGGGAGAATTAAATGCGGAAAATATTATAGCTATTTTCTCGACTCCTGTATCTCTTAATTACCATCCTTTAACCATTCTTTCTTTAGTAATAAATTATAATTCGGCATTTGATAAAATAACTGGAAAGCTTAATGCTGTTGTTTTTCATCGTACAAATGTTCTATTTCATTTGCTGAATACACTCTTAGTCTTTTTATTTATTTGGCTGCTCTTAGGTAAGAAATGGCAGCCTGCATTTTTTGTAGCACTCCTTTTTGGTGTTCATCCAATGCATGTTGAGTCAGTTGCTTGGATTGCAGAACGCAAAGATGTATTATATGTTTTCTTCTATTTATTATCTCTTATTGCCTATATTAAATATATAAAGGAGTATAAAAGTAAATTCCTAATTCTTTCTTTTTTTGTATTTATTCTTTCCTTGTTTTCAAAAGCGGTAGCTGTAACTGTACCAATTATAATGCTCTTGATTGATTATTTATTGGACCGAAAATTTACCTTACGGGTTTGGCTTGAGAAAATACCGTTTTTTATTTTATCTTTTGTGTTTGGTGTTATGGCAATTAGAATTCAGTCACATGGCGCTATATCTGAGTTTGAGGTTTTTTCATTTTATCAGCGAATAATTGTTACTTGTTATGGGTTTCTCTTTTATATAGTAAAGTTCTTCGCGCCAATAAATCTCTCAACTTATTATCCCTATCATTCTTTTTTTATTGATAAAACCTTAAATATGCCCTTTGGGTTTCATTTGCTACCTATATTAATGCTAAGTTTGGCTACGATTGTTTTGTATTCGCTGAGAAAAACACGAAAATTATTTTTTGCATTCACATTTTATTTTATTGCATTAGCTTTAGTATTACAATTTTTATCGGTGGGTCAAGTAATAGCTGCCGATAGATATAGTTATCTTCCATATATTGGATTGGCAATGTTGCTTTACTTTTTATATGAATTTATTGCTGAAAAGTACAAACAAGTTAGTATAGTAGCATTTTTTCTTTTTGCTGTTTTCTCTATAGGCCTTATCGTTAAAACTCAATCACAGGTTAAATTATGGAAAAATAGTGGCGCTTTATGGACTAATGTTATTAATCTTTATCCTCAGGTTGAAATGGCATATAAAAATAGAGGAAATTATTTTGCTCGCGAATTGAATGATTTACCAACTGCAATGAAAGATTATGATGTGCTAATAAAGATGGATTCAAAAGATGCTGGAGTTTGGAGTAATTTAGGTAATATTTATGGACTGAAAAATGAATTTAATAAAGCACGTCATGCTTATGGGAAAGCGATTGCAATTGATTCAGCGAATACTGAAGCATATATGAATCGGGCAATAACTTATGCAAAACAAAAATTGTATGACTCAGCTTTTATAGATTTTGATAAAGCATTAGAATTGAATCCAACAAATATATCATTACGAGAAACGCGTGCATACTCTTATTTGGAGGCAGGTAAATTTACTGAAGCCATTGAGGAGTATAATTATTTTATCTCTCGAAGAGGTAATAATCCACTATATTTTATGAATAGAGGGATAGCGAATTTTAACTTGAATAAATTGGAAAATGCTAGAATTGATTTTCAGAAAGTTATATCGTATCAACCACATAATGGCCAGGCATTATTTAACCTTTCGTTTACGCTGAGCAAGTTAAATATAAAAGGGGAAGCATTAAAATTTGCTATAAAAGCAAAAGAAGTAGGCTATCAGGTTAATGATGTTTATTTAAAGAGTATAGAGAATTAGGTTCTTGCTGGTCTAGAATTAATTTGCTAGATTTCTTGTTTATTTTGACATAGCTTTGCTATAATGAAAAATAATTAATGGGAATACTTTGTAAACTCTGCTGTGGCTAATTTATTTTTCTTTATATACTCTATAGATATAGTAATTCTCAGATCCACAAAGGTGCTTTCTGTCAAAACTTTTTAAAAGTTTCATCTTAATTCCTGGTGTTATATAATCTTCTTTCATAATTCGTTTTTCGTCATAGCGGATAGGTGCACTGAGTATCATAACAAAGTTTTCATTTCCTTTATTTACTTGATTGGTAGCACTAGCAAGTACTTCACCAATATTCATATTCCATTTTTTGTTTTTACTCCATATCATATATGTGGCGTAGCCCTCTATTTCGGGGTAATAAATTGGTTTGTTAATAATTTCCGATAAAGAAGAAATGATAAAATCAGTGCTGCCAAACAAAAATTCTTTATCAAATCCTTCTTGCTGTATATATTGAGCTGTTTCACGTGCATTTGAGAAGGGCTTTGATATATCTTTTGACCATGCATGCATTCCTAAAATTAATTGGATAATAAGCAACGAGAAAACTAAGATTTTAAATGATACATTTAAAATCTTGTTTTTTACTTTTGATTGGTTTAGTTCAGCAAGCCACCAAAACGCAATTAAAGAGACGAAAAGAGACCCCGTATATCTATAGAATAATCTGTTTGTAATGTAAAATAAAAGCATCAGAACTATTATCGTCGCAATGAAAGCAATTCCTACTGCTTTGTTTTTTGAATAAAAGTAAAGAGATACAATGGCTAAAAGGCACAATGAAAGAAATACATATCCGTTAATTACCGATGAGCTAAAATGAAAATCATTCCAGAATAGATTGGTATTCCAAAATTCAGTTAATTGTAATTTCGATATTGGAAATATAGTCGTAAAAAAAGTCGTAAGTACTAGTTTTAGACGATCGCGCTCAAGTCCATCAGGCCAATCAACGGGAAAGCTTGAATCTGCAGGTGGTTGTATTTGATTCCATGATAGTAGAAATCCTAAAATAACTATAATGGCACATGATACTAGTAGTAACCCTTTCTTGTAATTTAGTGATTTGTATTGATTAATTAGTTGTTCAATTAATATGAAAAAAGCTAAGCCGCCCGAAATGATAAGACCATAAATACTTGTATTTGCCAATAAAAAAAGTACTACAGCTTGCCATAACATGGGTTTGTTTTTAATGTAAAGGGTACAGAACAGGACCACAAAAAACATCCCTATGGCATAATTTCTACTGATGAGAGCATACTCAAAAAGTGTAAAATATCCGAATGCTAGCATTGTTCGTTGCAATTTTGTGAATGGAGCATAACGTGTGATAAAAAATACGCTAGCGCTTGCAATCAGTACATGCGTAATCTGCATAATAATAGCCTTTGTGCTAATATATTTTAATCCATAAAGAATAATGAACCATACAAAGGGATGTCCTTCATAACGAATATTATGAAATAGCTCTGTTAGATTGTGACTGGCTTTAACAATCATCCAGGCTTGGAACTCATCTCGCCACATTTCATGATGAAGTATTCCAGAAAGTGCAGTGATAAAGAATACTCCAGTTACAATCCATGAAAGTGAAATATCTGAAAGACTAATTTTTCTATTCATGATCCTATATAGTTTGTTATTTCTATGGTTTTAGTGCATAGCTACAAATGTAAATAAAAAATTATATGTTTGATGCTAAAGTTTTATTTTAATACGTCATATAAGTCTCATTAAATGAGCATTATAAAAAACATGAGGCTTTCTTTTAAATATCCGATTATTTGATTAATTTTATCGAACTAAATTAATTATTCTATGAAAAAGTTATTGAAAATATCGGGAATTATTCTATTAAGCTTATTTCTTTTATTACTTGTTTTTCCTTTCTTGTTTAAAGGAAAAGTGAAAGAGGTTTTAATGGAGCAGGTGAATAATAATTTGAATGCTAAATTTGACTTTAAGACTTTAGATCTTTCATTGATTTCTAATTTCCCAAATCTTAGTATTCGAGTTAATGATTTGTATTTATCAGGCGTTGGTAAATTTGAGAAGGACACTCTTTTAAAAATGAATTCGTTTAAAATGACTGTGAATTTAGCAAGTGCATTAAAGATGAAAGATATTGAAATACGTTCGATATATCTTGATGCCCCAGTAATCAATGCGATTACTTTAGCTGATAGTTCAGTAAATTGGGATATAATGAAGGTTGATACCACAGTTGTTGAGACAGCTTCAGTCGATTCTGCCGTGGATTCATCCTCCTCCTCATTTAATGTTAAACTTAAAAAATTAAAAGTAATTGATGGAACTGTTATTTATGATGACCGCAGTGGCGATATGTATGCGTCGCTTGAAGGTCTGGATTATAATTTAAGCGGAGATCTTGCAATGGATGTCTCAACATTAAAAATGAACGCTATCGTAAATAAATTAGTTTTTAAAATGGAAGACATAAAATATTTGAGTGATGCTAAAGTTACTATTGATGCTGAAGTGAATGCAGATATTATAAATTCCGTTTATACTATAATTTCTTGTAGTGGTAGTTTGAATGAGATTTTACTTCAAATGACAGGTTTTGTGGCTATGCCGAATGATACTGATATGGTTATGGACTTAAAGTACGCAACAACAAAAACCGATTTTAAATCTGTGCTTTCACTTATTCCAGCTGTTTATATGACCGATTTCCAAGATGTAAAAGCATCAGGGAAAATTACGCTTGATGGCTTTGTAAAAGGAACATACAATGATTTATTAATGCCATCCGTTGGGTTTAAACTTTTAGTTGAGAATGGTATGTTTCGTTATCCATCGCTTCCAAAATCAGCTGATAATATTAACATCGATATTGATCTTTATTATGACGGAGTTCAAGCGGATAGTACTACTCTTGATATAAATAAATTTCATGTTGAGATGGCTGGTAATCCTTTTGATTTTCAACTCAGCGTACGAACGCCTGAAACAGATATGCAAATTAGTACCATGCTTAAAGGGAAGATAGATCTTACAAGTATTCTGGATGTTATTCCGTTGGTGGATACTAAAATGTCAGGTTTAATTATTTGTGATATAAAAGCCATGGGACGCATGTCAACTATTGAAAATGAGAAATACGAAGACTTTAATGCTGGGGGTTCTCTCGGCATTCGTGCTTTTAGTTATATCAGCAAGGATTTTCCACAGGGTATGGAGATAAAAATAATGGAAATGAATTTTACTCCTAAACTTGTTGAACTTGTACAATTTGATTCAAAGATTGGGAAAAGCGATATGAAGTTAAAAGGTTCAATAAGTAATTTTATTCCTTATGTATTTACTGATGCTGTACTTAAAGGGGAATTCCTTTTTGAAGCTGGTCTAATTGATTTGAATGAATTTATGGCAGATGAAGAGTCTGAATCAACAACGGCTTCAGCTCAAGATGTGCCTGTTGATACAGTGCCTCTTGAACTAATTGAGATTCCTAAAAATCTTGATTTTAAATTAACAAGTACCATTACCAAAATGTTATATGATAATTTTGATATAACAAATACCTATGGAATTATTGAAATACGAGATGGGAAAATGCTGCTTACCAATTTGAAAATGGATATGCTTAAAGGAAGTATTATAATGGATGGAGTGTATAATACACAGGATATGAATAATCCTTTAGTAGATTTTACATTTCAGATAAAGGATTTTGATATTCCCTCATCATACACCACATTCAATACCATACAGAAATTAGCACCTATCGCACAGAACTGTAAAGGAAGTTTTTCATGTAATCTTGATTATGTAAGTTTCCTTGATGCACACATGATGCCAATTCTGAATTCTATCGCTGGTAAAGGACGATTAGCATCAAAGAGTATTGAAATTGGTAATTCGGAAACGCTCAAAAAACTTGGTGATGCACTAAAAAATGATAAATTCAAAAATTTAGTGATTTCCGATCTTGATATTCAATTTGAGATTAAAGAAGGTCGCATTTATATTGATCCTCCTTTAACTGCAAAATTTGGTTCAAACAGTATAAGTATGGGTGGTGATCAGGGTCTTGATCAAACAATGAATTATAAAGTCAATCTAAGCATGCCTCGAACTGAATTTGGTGCACTTGGTGGTGAATTGGTAAACTCAATGATGGGAGCCGTTGCTAAACAGGGAGTGCAATTAAATGTTTCAGATATGATAAATCTTGATGTTATTGTGGGAGGTACTTTTTCAAAGCCAGAAATTAAATTAGGTATGCCAGATATGAAGAGTACCAGCACGGTTATTAAAGACCAAGTTGAGCAAAAGGTGAAGGCCGAGGTGATGAAAAAAGTGGATGATACGAAGGTAAAGGCAAAAGCTGAAGCGGATCGAATGATTAAAATAGCAGAGGAACAAGCAGAGAGACTAAGAGCTGAGGCTCGTATAGCTGCCGAGCAGGTTCGCAAAGAATCATATACCGCTGCCGATAAATTAGTGAAAGAGCAAAAGAATCCGATTGCAAAAAAGGCTGCTGAAATTACAGCAGACAAAATTAAAAAAGAGGGTGATAAAAAAGCAAGTGCAGTTATTTCTGAAGGGGATTCAAAAGCGGATGGTTTAGTAGCAAAAGCAAAATCTGAAGCTGCTAAACTACTAAAGTAATATTCTTGTTTTATATAATATAGAGCCGCAAAGTTTTCATTTTGCGGCTCTTTGTTCTTATATGGGATAGTATTTCAAAACTTAACCCAACAATGTGTAAAAAATAAAATGATACTACTTTAATATAACCATTGAGGCTGATTTTGTAATCATTCATTAATCAAATATGGTTTTTAATACATTAATAGATGACCAGAGACCATAAAGAATATAACATAAAGAAAATATAATAAGCCTGAGTAGGAACTTAAGGCTAACAAATATATTAGGCCCAATACTAATGTTATATAAGACTTGCTACAATCTATGATCTCCTATCATTAACCTGTTTACAATAGAAAAAGGAATCTTAGGTTTAAGTGTAGCTTTTTTTCCAAATATAAAAACCGCCCTTTTGAGGCGGTTTTTATATTTAATTTGTGAATGAATCATTTATTTGAATGATATAACAATATTTTTTATTTCAGCAGGGCTATAAGGCGCAAAGTTTGAAATAATACTTTTTAATGAATTGTAGTCGCTTGCGTAAGAGCCAGTAGGCGCTGTTCCAGCTGTTACAAAACCAGTGTTATTAAAGAAGCCAGGTGCTTGCGTGTTTTTTAAGTAGCTGTTTAAATAACTATTAAGAATAACTGAATCGGCATTTGGCCATGCGGCAACAACACCATCATGAAAAACTTTTCTTAGTGAAAACGTTTCTAAAAGAGTTGCTCTATCAGTGGCTGTATTATTTGAAGGTGGCAGGCCAACTTCTGCTATACCAATATTTGCAGTTTTATTACTAGCTGCAACAAAGGCCCAATTAAAACCTTGAGTTGCGGTAAATAATTTTGCTCTAGGATGATTTGTATTTCCTTTTACTTCTACTATATCGCCTTTTTTACCTGCCCACATTTTTAGCTCGCTGATTGAGTAAATTGAATCTGCTGTATTTGCACCAGGGTTCGGTATTGGAAATCCATCAATCATTACCGTCATGGTGGCGTCGTAGCCGGGTTCTAATTCGGAATAGTCAATACGGTACATCGTATTTGGGTAAAGTAAATTATCTGCAGTTCTGTTGATATTGTATGGTTTTAGTATAGCGATTCCTATTACCCCTGTTTTTTTGTTCCAGAATACTTGCAAGGCTTTTCCTCCATCTGATTCCGTTTCAGATGCAACATCTATAACGGTCATCTGATACTCCCATGCTTTGCCTTCATAGCTTGTGTTATTTTCTACTGTAATTTTTTTACCTCTCCCATCATCACCTGAATAGGGATAAATCATAGGTTCGCTAATATTATATTGAGCAATTGCGATCATTAGATTTTGAACAACATCTGATGCTCCTTCGCCAACGGCGATAAATAAAGTTAACATTTGATAGATGTCATTACCTTGTAAGGTGTCGTTATTAGTGGTTTTCAGACTGCCTGATCTGCTAATAGCGTCAGGTATATCTACTTTGAATGTTGTAGGAACAACGTTCGTTTTTAAGTTTGCTTCTTCATCCTCTTTATTTTTTTTACAATTTGAAAAGAGAAGAATTGCTGCTACGAATAGCATTAATAGTTTTAAATTAGTTGATTTCATAGTTTTAAATTTATTTGTTTAATAAAAGAATATTTGAATATAAAACACAAGATCTTCAATATACCCTTATTTTGAATTTGAAAAAAAAATTATTTTGGCATGATGATCAGCTCTTTAGATAAAACAGTGGAAGCGCTAAAATATCCTAACGCTCCACTGCTAAAGTTAGTTAATACATTACCTTGTGTAGCATCAAAATATCCCCCACGCCATTCTGTTTCCATAAGTAGCGAACGTATAAATGCTGTATGTTTTTCGTTAATGGAGTACTTACGATGAATAATTTTCGTTCCAACGGGTACTTGTATAAGCTCTTTTGCTGGTGCGAATATCATCGGTATATCTATGAAGGGGATATGATAATAAAGAATTTTAGCTTTCCCATTTACAGTATCGTATCCAGGCAAAAAAGACCAATCTAGCAATACTTCGAACATTGAGGTCTCATTATTACTGTAGGTAGTTGAAATTCCATTTAAGATATAAAGGCTGTCATCTGTTACTGATTTACTATAGGAAATAGGTTCGAACTCAGTTACAGGTAACATTTCAGCATTTGCCGAGTAACTTATATTATCAATATTTATGTTAAGGAAATAGTTTATTCCTACCACTCCTGCAAACAGTGAGTCTGAGTAGTATAAACCGGGTTCATTCTCATGAAAGTAATACGCCTTTTCATTCTCATATAGAATTACTATTGCTTCATTTACTACCGGAGCAGGTACCCCTGGCTTCTCTCGTGTTCGACTTATTTTTACTAACTGTTTTTTATATTCATTGGTAAGCATGCATTCTATTATTATTTTATTGTCAACATTTTCTTTGGTATCCCAATTGCTTAGATATTCTCCGCAGGATATCAAAAAAATCAACGATATAAATACGTAGTGTCTCATCATTAAAATTGAAAATTATAAGATATTGAAGGAATAATCCCCATTAAATAAATTCGACTTGGTTCAATTGCCGGAATCGTATGTAAATCACGCGGCACAACAATGTTTCCATCACTTACTATTTTGTTAAAGTTTTCTGAAAACGGGTTTTTTCGGTTGTACGCATTAAATACTGATAACACAAGATAATGGCTAAATCGTTTATGTTTATATTTATGAAGATCAAATCGTGCTGATATATCAAGTCGATGATATAATGGTAGCCTAGCGTTGTTTCTCTTACTGTAAAAAGGCATAACATACCCCATATAATAATAATAACTAGATGGCGCTGTATATGACGCACCTGAGGTTACAATCATTGAGGCTGATAAGTTCCATCGTTTTCCTATTTTATAGAAAGCATTTATATTCATATCATGAGGTCTATCATATTGTGCAGGAAAGGGAAAATTGTTATTTACATCTTTTATTAATTTGAATATTCTTGAATAAGTATACGCTATCCATCCAGTTAACTTACCTTTTTCTTTGTGAATCGAAAATTCTGTTCCGTAGGATTGAGCCTGACCAAAGCGGAGTTCAGCTTCTATTGCGGGATTAAGGAACATGCGTGGCTGGTTGGCATAATCAATTTGATTATACATTTTTTTATAGTATGCATCTATTGAGATATAAGTAGTTTTATTTTTAATTAAGTAACCTACGCTTAATTGATCGGCTTTTTGGGGTTTTATGTTTGGGTTTGAAGGCAGCCAAACATCTAAGGAGGTAAAGGGGCTTATTGAATTGGTAATTAATTGAAGATACTGAGTTGTTCTGTTATAGCTAAATTTTATTGCATCATTAACACCGAGTTTGTAGTGTAAACTAATTCGCGGTTCAAGATTGTAGTGTTGATCAAATCGTTCATTTATCCCATAATTAATGGTGTCATAAACTTTGTATTGCTCGTTTACTTTTAAAAGGGTACTGGGTCCTATATTAGTCCATGAACTTAGCCTAATCCCATATTTTGCTACTAATCGTAATCCGATTTTTTGTTCATTACTTAAGTATGCAGCGGTTTCTAATCCAATACTTCGTGGCACATCTTCAATACGCTCATTATTGATACCTAAACCTAACTCGATATTTCCAGGATTAAATTTATGTGAGTTAATTATGATCCCATATCGCAATGTATTTGATGTGTTCAGATAGTAAGTAAAGCAAGTTTTGAGTCCAATATTTAACAAAGAAGTATTCCAGTAGCGATCACGCTCAACATTTGTAATAAAAAAATAATTATACAAACTACCATGTAGGGTGGTATTTGAGAAAAGTTTTTTATTGAAAATATGATTCCATCTTAATGTACTTGTATAGTTTCCCCAATCTAAACCAAACGTTTCATTTGCATTTCTGAATACGGTAAATCTATCATGACCTCCGTAAATTGACATGTATATACGATTTCTATTATTTATTTTAATATTTATCTTACTATTTAAATCATAAAAATATAAATTATCAATTCCTGGGTAAAACATGCGAATAATTCCCCCAATATGACTCCTTCTAAAGGATAAAAAATAAGAACTTACATCTTTTTTGAATGGACCTTCAATAGATAAACGCGCTGCAATTGGACTTAGATAACCAGAGCTACTAAGTTGTTTCATGTTTCCTTCTTTAGTGTGAACATCCAATACTGAAGATAATCTACCACCATAAGAAGCAGGGAATTCCGATTTGTAGATACGAATATCATTTAAAGCCTCAGGAACAAGTGTTGAAATGAATCCTAACATATGGGCAGGGTTGAAAATTGGTGCATCGTCAATTAAGATCATATTTTGATCTTTTTCTCCTCCTCTCACATAGTACATTGTGCTTCCATCACCAAAATTCTTAATGCCAGTAATGTTTTCAAGTGATTTTATAACATCATTTTCACCGAAGCTTGCTGGTATATCTTTTATGGTTTTTGTGCTTATCTGCTCTGTTTTCGAGAAAATATTCTCGTTTATTTTTTGTTTTTCATTTGCGTTTATTGTTACTTCTGTAATTTCAGAAGCGAGTGGTTCTAACTCTATAGATCTAAAGAATATTGATTGAGGACTGAGCGAAATAATTAAACTACGGAAGCCTACATGTGATATTTCAGCAACAAATGAATCCATCGGAATTGTTAAGGAGAAAAATCCATAGGCATTGCTGATGTTACCTATTTGGAGGTTTCTTATATATATTGTTGCGCCAATGAGTGCTTCGCCATTGTTTTTATCTGAAACGTAGCCACTAAATGTCATGCGACTTTGTTTTTTTAAATCAATTGTATTCTTTGAAGCTTTTAGTACAATTTGTTTTTCAATTATTTCATATTCTAAATTTGTTTGTTCACAGATATTCTTTAAAATATGTACAAGATTTTGTTTTCCTTCATTTAAATAAATTGTTTTATCTAGCTCAATGATTGAAGGATTATATGAAAAATATAAGCCACTTTGAGATGAAATATATTTCAAAGTACTGTCTAGTTTTATATGACTCCTATAAGAGGGGATATGAATCTTCATCTTTTGACCTGAAGCAGCCAGCGAAGTTAATACCAAAACAATAATAATATTTAATATGTACCTTCTCAACAAAATCTAATTTATGGCTAAGTTAGCTTTATTTAGGTTTTGAACAATATTATTATGGTTTAAATAAATTGCTAGGAGTACCAAAAAACAAAACCCTGTTTTTTGGCAGGGTTTTGTTTTTTGGTACTAGGAAATTCTTAACAACCATCTCCATCTATCTCAATCGATACTGGGGTTTGTTTTATCTCTAAATCAAGTGTTGACTGTAGAACATTTAAAACGGATTCTAAACTTTGGTTTTCAAAAATAACTGTAATTCTACATTCGTTGTATTCATTTGATTTAAGAACAATATTGCTTTTATAAGCCTTGTTTATTTCTTCAATTACTTTTGGTAGTTTTTTATCTTGAAATTTTAAACAATGTGTTTTCCAAGCTAAATAGTTTTCGTCGTAATTGGTGCTTTTATTAATAATAGTGCTTTTGTTAACACATAAAGCCTTTTCACCTGGCAATAGATATACTTTATTACTATCATTATCATTATAAACCGCTACTTTGCCTGTTTCAACAATCACAGATGTTTGTCCATTTTCTGTTTCAATATAGAATGAAGTGCCAAGCACTTCAACTATGTGCCCATTAATTTCAATTTTAAATGGTTGTGATGGTCTTTTTGTTACTTTAAAGTAGGCTGAACCAGTAAGACATACGTTTCGTGTTGTATGCTTATCTAGTGCTGTTTTATATTTTAGCGATGAATGTGAATTAAGCGTAACGACAGATCCGTCGGGTAAATTTATGGATTCTGGATGTATTGTTGAAGCTATTTCTTTATTTGTATTGTTAAATGAAATTCTATAACTGATTATTCCTATGCTAATAAAAACAATAATGATAGCAGCATACCTCATTATGGTTTTAGCCATTTTAGATGTAATAAAAAATGTATGCTCATTTATTTTAATGGTTTTTGATGATAAGTACTTCCATTCTTTTTGTAAATCAACCGATATAACGTTTGAGCTTTGCAAAAGTAAATCCCATAGTTTCTTTTCGGTGGCAATTTTTTCGCGATTTTCAGCCGACAAGGAAGCCCAAGCCTCAAGCTGTTCTTGCTCTTCGGCACTGCAATCGCCTGAAATATAACGGGCAATTAGCAATTCTATATTTTCGTTTGTTGGCATCATTTTAAAATCATTAATTTACAATAGTAATTACACAACAATTTGATCTTACCCTATATTAATTGTTGACAAACTAGCGATTTGACACATAATAAGCATAATACCAGCAAAGTAGGAAGATAGTCAGAGAGCTCTTCTCGCAGTGTTTTTAGCGCTTTGGTAATTTGAGCCTCAACCGTTTTTACTGAAATATTTAGTTTTACAGCAATCTCACTATATTTTAACTCCTGATACCGGCTAAGAACGAATATTTCTTTACATTTTTGAGGCAATTGATTTATAGCCTTATCAATACGTTCTTGTAGTTCAATAACTGATAAATTAGTATCCGAATCAGAATAGCCCATTTCACTAGCATTTTCAATACTATGTGATGAGTGATCAAACTTGCGATTATCTCTAATGTAGTTTAAACAACGGTTGTGAACGGATGTAAACAAGTATGTTTTAAGTGATTTATTGGTATCGATGTGTTCTCGTCTATCCCAAAGGTTAATAAATACATCATGTGCAATTTCTTTTGAAGAATCTAAATCTTTTAGAAATCTCATTGCATATGCACAGAGAGGTGCAAAATAGGACGTAAAAAGAGCCTCAAAGCTTTGTTCGTCAAGTGGTTTATATGAAATGTCTTTTTCCAATATTTTAACATATTTAAATCAAAGATATAGAAAAAGCTTTATGTTACGAATACTGTATCAAATTAAGCAAAAAAGAAAGAGGCAAACCTTTTTACGATTTGCCTCTTCTTACTTAAGCTATGAAAGAAAACTACCCTGCTTGTTTGTAGGTATTTACTAATGTAAAAATACCTGATATACATCTCCGATAACATCAGAGTGTGTTGCTCCGAATTTTTCTTTAACCCATTGCCTTAATTGAAAAACTTCATATGTTTTCATTCGTTCCAATGAATACATCAATTCGGTTTTAAATAAATCTTTATCAAAACTAATTTGCTCCAAAATGTTTTTTTCGTGTTCTAACATAATATTGCGTATTATAATTTGGCTGCTTAATTCCTCTACTAAATTATTGTTTATTTAATTGTCGCTAAAATTTTTCGGGGTGATCTATATCATCTTTTTTCGGTGATTTACATCACCATGAAATATAATTAATTATGCTTTAGTACTATATATCAATTGATTGTTAAAAATATCAGCAATAATGTCTTTATGACTTTCACCATACTTTTCTTTAAGCCATTTCTTAAGAAAGATTATTTCATAAGATCTTAACCAAGCTAAAGATTTAATAATCTCCTGACGAAACCTATTGCGATCATAGCTTAGGTTGTCAATTACCTGCATTTGTATGTCTAACATAAGCATTAGGTTTCTTAGGTTTATACTATTACAAAATTACGACGATAGCAACTCAAATGCAAATAAAATTCGGTGATTTAAATCACCTTATGTGGTGAGATAATGTAACCGTTCGTATAAGTATTTAAAAGGCAGTTTAATAAAACAAAAAGGCAACAGATCGGGAGGAAAAATAGATTGAAAATATTTTTTTGAATAGAGAGGAACTCTGTTTTTTATTAAGCCTAATCATACGCCAAAAAAATCGTTATAATTGTAAAATTAAGATAATTAAAACATTAAGAGACATAGAATTATGCTTTAGCACTAAAAAATGGCTAAATTTAACTCAGTGAGACTTTAAATTCACGAATGATAGTAAACGAAATTATTTAGTCGAACTCCTGCCCGTGTTGTCAGGCGAGGATACTGAGTGAATCGGCTGCGGTAGAGAAGGGTCACGGGGTGAAACCCGCGGAATAGCATGTAATACCAATCTTATTTATAATGTAGTTTGTTGAGGCACAAATATTATAGATAATTTAAGCCAATCTTCAATAAGTAGAGTGTAATGATTTGAAAAATCATTATTGGTGATCATTATGGGAAATCAATAATGTTTTAAGAGATACGGAATTTGGTTAAAAAAAGGCCATTCTAACTAAAGAACAGCCTTTTGGGTGGATGATGGGGTTCGAACCCACGACCTTCTGAACCACAATCAGACGTTCTAACCAACTGAACTACAACCACCGTGTTTTTTGAGGTTACAAAGATAAAAAAAGAAATGACTCTCTCTGAAAAAAAAATATTTTCAACAAAATGCGGCTATTATTTTTGTTAAAGTGTTAATATCCAAACTATTGTATATTGTTTTATGTAAATACGCTTTTCATTTTTTAATCAGGACATAGATAGTGAGCTTTTGTGACTTTACTGTTTGATACATTGACGGTTATAGAGATATTTACAAGAAAATAGTTATTGTAAATAACAGTATTACAGCAAGATGGTGAAATTTCGTTTTTTAAAAAAATACACTAATATTGCCGATGTTTTATGAGGAACCTTATTTTTGGACACTCTACGTAGTGTGTTAGAATATAATTTATATAAAATTGCAAGCTTAAAATTAAAACCTATCGAATGAAAAGTCTTTTAATCGCAAATAGAGGTGAGATAGCCATCAGAATTATCTCTACCGCAAAGAAGATGGGAATAAAAACGTATGCGATCAAGACGGCCAAAGAGCCATCAGCAATGTATCTTGAATTTGCCGACGAAGTCATCGAATTCAAGGAGAATTTGGAAGGAATTCCCGAATTTCTTGACATTGAAGGGATTATTGAAATAGCCCGTGATTATAAAATTGAAGGAGTACATCCAGGATATGGTTTCCTTGCTGAGAGTCCATATTTTGCACAGCGTTGTGAAGAAGAAAAAATAAAATTTATTGGTCCTTCGGCAGATGCTATTTATAAAATGGGTAACAAAACCATTGCGAAGCAAATAGCGTTAAAGCATAAAATACCTATGGTTAAAGGTAGTCCAGGCACTCTTAAGAATGTAAAAGAAGCTTTAAAGTATTCTGAAGAAATTGGATACCCCGTTATGATAAAAGCTGCCTCTGGTGGAGGTGGTAGAGGAATGCGTATAGTTGAAAAAGCCTCTGATATTGAGAGGTTATATAATCAGGCATCGAATGAAGCAGCAAAGGCTTTTAATGATCCAACGGTATTTGTTGAGAAGTATGTACGAAATCCAAGACATATTGAATTTCAAATCATGGCAGATAAACATGGAAATGTAATTCATCTTGGTGAAAGAGAATGTTCTATTCAACGAAAACATCAAAAGTTAATAGAGGAATCGCCCTCTGCGGCTCTTGATCCAAAACTTCGCGAGAAGATGGGTAATGCAGCAATTGAAGTTGCTAAGTCAGTTAAATACCATAGTGCGGGTACTGTTGAGTTCTTACTTGATGCTGACAATAATTTCTATTTTATGGAAATGAATACCCGTATACAAGTTGAACATCCAGTAACGGAAATGGTAACAGGTTATGATTTAATTGAGATGATGATTCGCATTGCTGATGGAGAAAAGCTTAAAATAAAGCAAAGTGATGTAAAAATAAAAGGATGGGCTATTGAGTGTCGTATTAATGCAGAAGATGTTCAAGCTAGTTTCTCACCTAATTTAGGAAGAATTGATCGGATTGCTTTTCCAAAAGGTAAGCATATTCGAGTTGATACAGGTATTCGTGAGGGATCAGAGATTACACCCCATTATGATTCTATGGTAGCTAAACTAATTTGTTATGGTGAAGATAGACGTGACTGTATTGCAAATACCTTAACGGCACTTAGAAAGACCAGAATTAAAGGTATTAAAACAACTATTCCATTTTTTAAAGCGCTATTAACAAATCGGAAGTTCGTATCGGGTGACATAAATACCAGCTTTATAGATAAAGAGATGAAGGAATTGCATTATCAAGAACCGAATGAGGAATTCTTAGCTGCTTTTTTTGCTACCTTCCATTTTGGTTCTGAGCTAAAGGCAGATCGTGATGAGTTTATTGATTATGACAAGGGTAAGAGTCTAAATCCCTGGATTCTAAATAAGCGTTTGAAGTCAATTTAATTTTTAAAACAAAAAATCAAGCTATGTTAGGAAAATTTATTGCACTAAATAAACAGGGAGTAAAGTTCAAATTTGAGCTTAAAGAAGATGGCACTATTCTTTATAATGGTAAGAAAGCCGATATAAAAATAGAAGAAGATGAGGATGGTTTTACCTATGTAATTTACAGAAACTATAAATATCCGGTTGAGGTTTCTGAAAAAAGCCAAAACAAATACGTCATCCTAATTAACAATGTTAGTTATGATTTTTCTGTAGAGACGCCTATCTCATTCCGTCGTAAAAAGTTTCTTGCCAAAAAACATAAAGATGTTGTTGTAGCACAATTGGTTGCGCCAATGCCTGGTAAGATTGTTGAAATTCTTATTGAAGATGGTGCTGAGGTGAAAGTAGGAGATGCAATGCTAATTTTAGAAGCGATGAAAATGCAAAACGAAATTATCTCTCAGTTTAGCGGTATAATTAAAAAAGTACATGTACGTCCAGGAGATTTAGTAATGAAAGATGACGTTCTTGTAGAGTTTGAAAAATAATTTACTATTCTTATTTATATTATTAAAAGCTTTATTCTTTAACTAAGAATAAAGCTTTTTTTATTTTGGTAATTGTCATACATTCTTTTTTATTATGCGCATGCAGAATTTTATAATTTGATTCTGCATATTTGTACACCTAAAATAAGATACTCGCAACTATCAGTCTATCAAAGATATCACGTCGATGTCTGCGATTTAATCTATATGCAAATTCATCGAGATAATTCTGAAGGCACATTCCTTTAATCTTGTGATAGATTCCAATAAAATTTCTTTTCGCATTGCTAATTGCTATGTGTAC
>JBBRXJ010000001.1:0-146353 GCA_038248505.1 Bacteroidales bacterium | reverse complement strand
TCCTTTTAATCATTTGGTTTCCGCGAAGAAAAACAACGACACCATTTGAGTGGCGATGGAGCATACCATTTATTGGTATCGTATTAACAATTGCAGACCTCGCTTACTTTTTTGCATTGTCGTATGATACCTCACTAGTATCAGTTGTTTCACTAGTACGCCGAAGTAGTGTTATTGTTTCATTCACCCTAGCAGCCTACCTCTTTAAAGAAAATAATATAAAAGAAAAAGCTATTTTCTTAGCCGGAATAATTATCGGATTAGTCTTTTTATTGATCGGAAGTTAAGTCTATTTTTGCTTTTCAGCGAATTCAGTAGAAACATAATTTTCCATACTCAAACAAACCTCCGTTGCAAAATCAATCCCATTTGATAAAATTCGTTGCCATTGCAGTTTGTTAATTTTTTGCAAATCGTTTCTAAAGATACCTTCCTTTAATAAGCCATGAACCATACCAGCATTAAAATTATCGCCCGCACCAATTGTACTAATTGGGGTAATTTTTTTTGTGGGAACGAATGTAGAAATAATTTTAGTTCGCACAAAAGATGCTTCAGTGCTTTTTGTATAAGCAAGGCAATCGCAATACTGAGAAATCACTTTGTAGGTTTCTTCAAAATCTGAAGTGCCGAAAATCAATTCAAAATCTTCGTTTGAACCTCTAACGATATCAGCCATCTGCATATTCTCAATAATCATCGGTCTAAGTACATCCAACTCATGTAGATGAGATCGCCTATAATTAGGGTCATACACAACAAGAGCGCCAGCATTCCTCGCCTTTGTAACAATATCTACCACAAAGCTTCGTATTTCGGGCATTACACCGTAAAATGAGCCAAAAAACAAGATGTCACTAGATGAGATTTCGGGGATGGAACCCGTAAAACGCTTTGAGGGATAGGCTTTATAAAAACTATACGAGGCATCATTTTGCGAATTTAAAAATGCGAGTGCAAGAGCCGTTTTACCCTCATCATAACGCTGAACGAAATCCGTATATATGCCGTTATTTTTCCAAATATCAATAATAAAATCGCCTATTTGATCCTTCCCAATTTCACTTATAAAATAAGCCTCTAAGCCGCATCTGCCAAGCGAAACCATGCAATTTTGAACCGATCCTCCGGCTTTAGCCGCGACTGGCTGATTGTCCTTAAAAATAAGATCTAGTACCGTTTCACCTATACCAAACAATTTTCTACGCATATCATCCTTTTTATGATCACAATTTACAATAAATTTGTTGTTAAAGAAAAATATTTATTCTTATAATTCGTTTGATTAGAAATAATTACTATTTTTAAACTATGATAAAATTTATACTTACCATTTTACTGCTTATTAGCATTTTACCCACACATTCGCAAGAATCGCGAATATCTAAAACGTATGATGAAGGGCTTGAATATCTTATACCCCTTCGCGAAGAAATTTGGAAAAACATAATAAAGGAAGATTCTGTAAATCAAATTACTATAAATCAAAAAGTCTACATTTTAGCTAGAAATGACAAGGATATTGACACTTCAGAATTTCTTTATCCACGTGAGCAAATCATTTGCGATTATTGGCTTGGCAACTATTCTAATTTATTAAAAGAAATTCCTGATGGTAGGCATTTTCATAATGAAAAAGCACAAAATAAATTATTTAAAGAAGATAAATACAAGTTATTGACCTATTACGGAAAGGACTCTATAATGTGGGAAATGCTTACCAAGACCTATCAGAGATCCTATATTTTAAATAAAAAAATAAACGAATCAAATCTCTCGGCATCAGATAAAGACTTTTTGAAAATTTATTTTGAAAGCATTATTGCTTACAATAGGTTGAATAAAACAAATAAAGACACTATTTATGCTCATGCAAACAATTATTTAGAACGTTATCCTGAATCATCATATAAAAATAATATTAATGAATGGATTGCTCCCCATTTCAAATTATCAAAATTTGGATATGGCGGAGGTTTTAATGCAGGCTATATGGGTTTCAATGGCGATTTAGGAAAAATATTTTCAGGAGGCGTTTCAATTGGAGCTAGTGTTGATATTTCGTACTCCAGAGTAATGCTATTAATGAATTTTGCAGGAATGACCGTAAAAACAAAAGCTTCGTTTATTCTTGATGATGAAAACTGGGGGCGCGATTTTTTAGTAAGTAATACCGTAGCTCATTTTTGTTTAGGGTATAACATCATTAACAATCATACAAACAGACTTACGCCTTTTATAGGTATTGCCAACACAAGTTTCTCAACCGATAAAAACCAAAATAATACCGCGGTTGGGCTTGATGACAATACTGATGATGAAAAAGCAGTGATATACAGTTTTGGATCACAAGCAACACCGACCGCAGGCATAGTATATGATTATAAATTCCACTTTTTTAAAGGTGCTTCAGAATACGATGATTTATTCAAAGACAATGAGAACAAATCATTCGGATATTTTCGCTTTAAAGCAGGCTACAATGATCCCCTGTTTTACAAGCTAAGCAGCTCGCTCGGAGGCAATGCCTTATATTTTAGTATTGGTATAGGTACGTTTATTAGACCTTCCATAAAAATTAAAAGTATCTAGTTTAAACTCTTCCTTTTATTCTTCTTCTATTAGCTAATTCATTTCTCCATCTGTTTTATATTAACTAATCTATAAATATATCAACAAATGAAAAACAGAAAAACAAAAAAATGTAACATTCGATTTCGACAATGGAGCAACAAAAAGTATGCTGCATTTAGTAGTCTAAAAAAAGTAATTCAAATATGCTCTTTGTCACTGGCTTATTCTATTGTATCCACACCAATGGCAGCCATTGCACAAGACGACACTACATCGTATGCATTAAAAGAAGAGTTGGAAGAAATTGTTGTTACAGCTGAAAATCCATTAAGCGAAACAAGCAATACAAGTAATACAATTTCAGTTATTAGTCGCCAAGAAATTAACTCTTCGCCTGCGCAAAATTTAAATGAGCTTCTCGATCACGCTCTCAACATTGATTTACGCCGCCGCGGCATCGATGCGGTACAATCCGACCTGAGCCTTAGAGGCGGAACATTTGATCAAACCACCATCCTTCTCAACGGAATAAACATCAGCGATCCTCAAACAGGTCATTTTAATCTTAATATTACAGTTGATATTTCAGTAATAGAACGAATTGAAATTATTCGGCCAACACAAGCTAAACGCTATGGTTTACCTGGCTTTACAGGCACAATTAATATCGTTACACAAAACTCGCCATATAATACAATTAATCTTAATGCATCAGCAGGCGATTGGGGGTATAATAAAGAATCCGTAACACTTAATTTAGGAAATCTAAAAAATGGTCATATATTTAACGTAAGCAATTCCTTATCTGATGGATATACCAAAAATACTGATTTCAAAATACTCAATGCTTTTTACCAGGGATATAATAGCAACAACAAATATAAACTCTCTTGGCAACTAGGAATGCACAAAAAAGATTTTGGCGCTAATAGTTTCTACACTCCAAAATTTCCAAATCAATATGAAGAAAATGAAGGATTAATGGCAGCTGTTCGATTAAATACGGGGAAAAAAATAAAATTTTCACCAGCACTCTATTGGAAATCACACAATGATCATTATGTTCTTGATCGAAACACTCCTGGTATGTATCAAAATTATCATTTAACCAATGTAGCCGGACTCAATATCATCAATACGATTAATTGTAAGTATGGCGAAATTAGCCTTGCAAGTGATGTACGTCATGAAGATATCTTAAGCAATAACCTAGGAGAGGAAATAAGTCGCCGAATTGAAATTGCAAAAAGTGATAGTAGCTACCATAAATATCACAGTAGAATTAATGGAAATGTTAGCGCCGATATTAAGCATACACATGGTAAGGCGGATATCAGTGCAGGACTTTCGCTTCATGGCAATAGCGATATAGAAAAGATCAAACTCTATCCAGCCATTGAATTAGGCTACAATGCATCAAAAAAAACTCGAATTTACGGATCCTACCAGCATACTTTCCGGATGCCCACTTTTACAGATTTATATTATCAAGGACGAAATAATATCGGTAACCCGCTCCTAAAACCTGAAGAAGCGCAAATTATTGAAAGTGGCATTAAATATGAAACAAAATATTTCAATGCAACATTCTCTGCGTTTCGTCGATATGGTAAAGACATTATTGACTGGATGCGAAATAGCACAACAGAAAAATGGCGAACTGAAAATATTAGCGAACTGATTACCGATGGAATAGAGTCCAGCTTTTTATGGAAACCAAAATATAAAATGCTTCCATTTTTAAAAGTAAATTATGCTTTTTTAAATGCTCAAAAAGAAGCGTCAAATTATTTCTCCTACTATGCAATGGACTATCTTCAACAAAACTTCTCCTTAAATATTGATGAGCATATTTATAAAAATATAGGCATTTCAAGCAGTATATCTTGGCAAAAACGAAGTGGAACTTACAGTAAATACGATGCTATTACCAAAACCGAAATGGAAAGTATCTATCCTGAAGTTTTATTACTTGACACTCGTTTATATTGGAAAAAAAGAAACTCTAGCATCTTTATAGAAGCTAGTAATCTTCTCGATAAACAATATATTGATATCGGAAATATAATTCAACCAGGGCGATGGTTTAAAGTTGGTGTTAACGTAAGCAGTTCGTTATTAAAAAAAGAATAAAAATTGATTACACCTAATTATACACCAAAAAAATCAAAGTATAAAAATTTACTTTTGCCCCTCGAGGTGATATTTAAATAACCAAAGGAAAAACCTGTTAAATAGCATCTGGAGTATAATTTGGGGTGATCAATGCTAGTGACTTATAAATAAGAAAACAAAATGTTTTATTATTTATAAGTCAACTAACATAAAAATACCAAGGCCAATAAGAGCAAGGCCAAAAACAATATTGATTATTCGTATTATAGAAGTTTTAAGAAAACGATTTAAACGATGCGCACTGTATATTTTCATTATATCAGTACAAAGTACTACTAACAAGGTAGCCGTAAAATAGAAAAATACTTGAGTGCCATTAAATTTATGATAGGCAACTGCATTTAAAATGGCACCTATCCATAAAATAATTACGGAGGGGTTAAAAATATTTATCAAAAACCCATTCAAAAACAACTGAATATAGCGTTGTTCCTTTATTGGTCTTAACTCTTCATTTCTAGTAAATTTAAAAATATTTACCGCGCCAAATAAAATAAATAAAAGAGCACCAAACAATCTGAAATATTGATTATCAGTAATGCTAACAATAAAGTCAGCAAAAAAATAAGATAAAATGACCACGCATGCATCACTAAGAAAGACGCCCAAATTCATAGCCAATGCTGGTCTAAAGCCTCTACTAATACTTGTTGAGAGAAGTGCAAAAAAAGTACTACCAATTAAACCACTCAGCATTAAACCAAGTACTAAACCACTACCAAAAGCATCCATCCAAAAACTAATTCTTATTTTGATTTACGAAAGCATCCCAATCATTATATTGGGAGCCAATAACACGAGGAAATTTATTTTGTCCCCCTTCTTTACCCTTTGCTCTCATGTAGTCATAAAATAATTCAACGGGTAATATTTCAATTAACAAATCTTTAAGTGCCGCCTTTCGTTCAACTTTATAATCATCATTTAATTCACAAAGTGCGGCATCGAGTTTAGATTTAATGATATTTGAATCCACATCCGTTTTATTCGTACCAATATACCACTTATGAGCAAAAAGATTTTCATGTGGAATACCTGCAACCGTAAACTCCTTAATATCTATCCCCAAATCTTCAGCCACTTTATTCAAAGCCATGGTCATATTTTCAACAGAAAGATGTTCTCCACACAAACTCAGATAATGCTTGGTGCGACCACATATCACTATTTCAAAATTATTAATATTGGTAAATCTAATAGTATCGCCAATCAGATATCGCCAAGCACCCGCAACAGTTGAGAGAAGAATAGCATATTCAGCACCCTGTTTTACATCCTTTAAAAACAAAGCCTTCGGGTTTGCCTTTAATTGACCATCACATTCAAAATTCTCTTCGGTGAATGGAATAAATTCAAAAAATATACCATTATCTAGAACCAATTGCATATCAGAATCACGCTTACTTTGATAAGCAATAAAACCTTCTGATGCAAGATAGGTTTCAAGATAATAAATTTCTCTTCCTAAGAGTTTTTCAAAAGATTTACGATAGGGAGCAAAACTTACACCACCATGAACATAAACGCTGAAATTAGGCCAAATTTCATGAATATTAGCTACCTGATAATGGTCTATTATTTTCTCCATTAATAATTGTATCCAAGCTGGAACACCTGCCATTGCACCAATATCCCATTTATATGCATCACTTGTAATTTTATTGAGCTTAAGATTCCAGTCACGTTCCTTAGCAATAGGCTTACCCGGCTTATAAAATTTACCAAACCAAAATGGCAATTTACGCTGCATAATACCACTAAGATCGCCTTCCATACCATCTTGTAACTTGTATAGATTAGTGCTTCCACCTAACATCATTACATCTTTCTGAAAAAAAGAAGTGGGTAAATTTAAATCTCGTAATGCAAAAGTTTGTCGTATGCCTGTTTTTCTAATTGCATTAATCATTTCATTGGTAATTGGTATCTTTTTACTTGCTGCTCCAGAAGTACCTGAGGTTAATGCAAAATACTTTACTTTTCCAGGCCAGCATATATTTGATTCGCCTTCTTGAACTCGATTCCACCATGATTCATACATAGAATTATAATCATAAACTGGAACATTATTCTGAAATTCAGCAACAATATCTTTTGACTTTAAAATCGTATCAAAATTAAATGCTTTACCAAAAGCGGTTTTTTTCGCTTTGTTAAGTAACTTCTTTAAAACTAAGCACTGCTGTTCAATATTATGCTGTATGCCAGTAGTGTTAAAGCCTTTTCGCTTAACGATTTCCTGAAGTACTGTTCCAATTATTGCCATGCACGTTTTTTTATAATTCTGCAAAAGTAACTAAAAGCATTATATATATGCATTTATATTTTTTAAAAAGCATATATATACTAACTTGCTTATTGATTGACTAGTATATATTTATTTTAGGGCATCAAATACTATTTTCTCAAGCTTTTCACCTGTTTTCAAACTTACTTGAAATACAACGCCTGAAATGGTCTCAATACGCTCTATTGAAACGATTTCAGCCGATTCTTTATTCTTAATAAATTTTAATTTAAGTGCCTCTGATACATCCTCATCTTCAAGAATGGTTATTGTTTTAAGCCAATTTCCATTATTTGAAAACAGGGCAATCATAGCCCTTTCTGATTGCCAGAAGTCGCACTTAAAAGTGTCACCAACTTGTTGCCATTCTGCATCTTTAACAGCATAAAAACGCTCTTTAAAAGAAGCAGCAACCTCTTCTGTAACAATAGAATGCTGACTAAAACACAGATCTGCAAATAGTACTAATAAAACGATAATAATATATCTTAACTGCATTGTATTCTAATTATCGTTATAAAAATAATCATTATTTGCTTATATAATAAGCCTATTCGAATGAATAACTGGATTTGTTATATTAAAATGACTTTATCTATATTTCATTATCTTTGAACTTCTATATAAAACAATTATGACATTTAACACTTTTATTATATTGGTATTAGCAGGAGCTTCCGCTGGGATTTTAAGCGGCCTGTTGGGCATTGGTGGCGGAATAATAGTGGTTCCTGCTTTAGTATTCTTTCTCGGTCTTTCACAGCATGAGGCACAAGGTACAAGTCTAATGTTCATGCTACTACCAGTTGGAGCCTTAGGGGTTATGAATTACTATAAATCGGGGTATGTGAATGTTAAATTTGCCCTTATACTCTCTGTAGCTTTTTTTATAGGAAGTTACTATGGGTCTTATTTCTCAACCGAAATACCAGAAAAACTATTAAAGAAACTTTTTGGTCTTCTCTTCTTTTTTGTGGGTGCAAAAATGATTTTTGGCCGATGAAACTTTCATGCTACCAGAACAAACTTTAAGGAGGTAGCACAAAAGGACATGAATATAAATTGAACCAAGGATCTTGCTCATGAAAGATCCACAAGACCAATTAAATAAATAAATTCTTGTGAATACATCTTCCGAAATAAACGAAAAATGTCTTGCCATTTTTCCAGATATTGTAGATCTTCGCCGGGAGATTCATGCCAATCCTGAATTATCATTTCTGGAAAAGGAAACAAGTAAACTACTTATACAATTTTTGAATAATGCTGGAATTAAAACCATCAAATGCAAAAATAGTACTGGTTTTTTTGCTGAAATAAAGGGTTATGAAAAAGGGCGAACCATTGCACTGCGAAGCGACATGGATGCATTGCCTTTACAAGAACAAAATAACTTCGATTACAAATCACAAAAACCAGGTGTAATGCATGCCTGTGGTCACGATATCCACGCAGCATCTCTTGTTGGAACTGCCATTACTCTTTATAGTATACGTGATCAATTTAATGGTAAAATAATCTGCTTATTCCAGCCAGGAGAAGAGAAAATTCCTGGTGGAGCCATCTCCATGATGCATGAAAAATATTTTCAGAAAGAAAAACCAGACTACGTTTTAGCCCAGCATGTGCACCCTCAACTAGCCGTTGGCACCATTGGTATTAAGTCGGATATGTATATGTCGTCAGTTGACGATATACATATTAAAATAAGTGGCAGAGGTGGTCATGCAGCAACTCCTGACTTAGTTGATAATATGCTTTTACATTGTAGTAATCTCATTCATGATCTCAACCATGTTATTGAAACTAAAAAACCAAAAAGTATTCCCTCAATTTTGGTTTTCGGTAAACTAATTGCCGAAGGCTCAACAAATATAATCCCTGGTGTAATTGAATTACATGGTACTTTCAGAACTATGGATGAGACATGGAGAATAAAAGCACATCAAATTATTGCTAAATCATGTGCAAAAATTGCAAGAAAAAATAAAATAAAAATAAATTTGAATATTGAGAATGGATATCCATTTTTAAAGAATGACCGAAAACTAAGTCATAGAATAAAAAAAGAGCTAAGTAAGATAATCGCTACTAAAAAAATCATTAATCTTAAAACGGAAATGATTGCCGAAGATTTTGCCTACTTCACTCAAAAATTTCCCTCGGTAATGTATCGACTAGGAACCGCCAATATTAATAAGAAAAATAATTTTCCTCTTCATTCTCCCCTATTTAATCCAAATGAAGAATCTTTATTAACAGGCATGCAGGTTATGTCGCACCTATCGTACAGCCTACTAACGAAATAAACACCCTATTAAGAAGCATTCTATTTTAAACATTAAAATAACTAATTAATTAAAAAAAAAGACTTAAATTTGCTTCGCCTTATGGCAAGATATTATTGTTTAACTAAATTTTAAAAAAATGGCATACGTAATTAGTCAGGATTGCACAGCTTGTGGTACATGTATTGATGAATGTCCAGTTGAAGCTATTTCAGAAGGACAGATTTACAAAATCGATGGTGAAGCATGTACCGACTGTGGTGCTTGTGCAGATGTTTGTCCAGTAGAGGCAATACATCCCAAGAAGTAAAACATGAAATAAAAATAGCATAAAAAAATCCCGCAAATGCGGGATTTTTTTATGCTATTTTTTCTCTATAAAAACTCATACGTGTATTTGAATAATACTTTATAATTATAGCTGGCATAAAAACACTCTACCTCAGTACAAATACTCTTTGCATCATAGGTATAGCTTTTTAACGAAAATTCTTGCAAATTCTTTTTTCGATAAAACTCCTTTACTAGTTTACCACCTGCATCATATTCATATTTGCTAATATCATAAATAGTACCATCTGCATCTTGCTGAGTTATTTTTGCCAAACGACCATTTGCATCATAAGTACTCAATTTTTTGTATGAGAAATTTTCCATTTCATACTTCACTTCTTCAAGAATATTATTAGATGCATCGTACTTGAATAGATATTTCTTCACCTGTGTTTGATTGTCAGGCTTAAATTCGATATCCTCTAAAATATTACCCCTTGCATCAAGTTTTTGTTGCATTTTAAACTGAAACTTACCCTCAGCATTGTAAACATTTATAAGACGTGAATTATCGGGGATATAAACAAAATCGCGCACCTGATAGGGAACATCGCCGGTGAGATAATTAATCTTTTCAAGCATGTTCTTCGCATTATACTCATAGGTGGTCTTATAATTTGCTTGTCCATCAAAACCAGCTTCAATTAATTTATTACCCTTGCCATCATACTTAAACACCTTTTTGTAAGTTATTTGACTTCTACTACCGTCATACCGAACATAGCCTGTATTATAATTATTAGAGTCATATTTATAACTCTCCATCATAAAAATCGCTCCCGTATTTTTATATTTTATGACTTCAGTCTGATTACCAATCTCATCGTAAGATGAATACACATTTTTATAACCATCAGTCGCCACTACTCCGTCTTTAACAGCATAATTCCAAAGAGTTTGAGATTTTATTCGGTTTTTTTTGATAATCAAAGCATTCTGTTTATCAAATACGTCCTCTTGGGCATGGGAACCCATGGCAAACATCAGTGAAATAGCGACGAAAAGGACCTGCTTCATTATCAACCAATTTTCTAGTTTACACAAAAATATAAATATTTTGATAATTAATAGGCATTTGAGGTGAGCTTATTGGTTTAGTTTTCTAAAAAATATGATCCTAAATTGAAATGGAAATCAGCCCAATTCAATAAAGAGTATATTTAAAGTCTTTGTGCTACTTTAAGTCGCAGCCTTGCAATTATTTAAATATCAATATCTTATTACATTAAATAAAAAATGGAGAACCAAACACCTGGCTCTCCATTTTCTTAAAATAAATTAGAATATCAGATTATATCTACTTTTTCAATATGGAAATTGCTTTAATAGTTTGTTGTCCTTTTAAAAGTCGTAACATATACACCCCATTTTCTACCCCTGATATATTTAGCATACTACTCCCATTCAACTTTGAACTGAAAACCATTTGACCAAGTGTATTAAAAAGCTCGGCTGTAGAGCCATTTAAAAGGCTGTAATCCCCTGAAATATAAACAATACCATCACTAGGATTTGGATAAATAACAATACTTTCTTCATCGGATTTCATTGGCTTAGATTCGCCAGTAAGAGGATAATAAACAGGAACGCTACCAGTATAATCTAGGTGTGTACTATCTCCTATTCCATCGAAAACTCTTAAAATTCCATTTTTAACGAGCAAATGAGGACCTTCAAATACAGCCCATGGAGTCGCCAAATTAACGGATACAGAATTAACCTTCCAGCTAGCAATTTTCCCATATCCAACACCAGATGGCCATACGGGCTGTAAAAAGGAATGAACTGTATCATTTGTTGGAGCTTCTAACATTTCATTTTGAGGGGCTGTTGGCCCAAAACCCCAATCAAATATAGGCTCCGTAAATGAGCCGCTAGTATTGTAGGTAGCTTCAATTATATCACCACGTGATGATGTGTATGAAATTTTATTTGAACCAATTTGAGATTTATCCAAGCTGGCATTAGAAGTAATATTTGTTTGAAATGCGGCAAAATCGGCAAAGTCCATTTTATTTCCAACCTCCATAACAAAACCACATATTGCATCAGTTGCTCCTGCATCAGTAAATTTACCTGTTGCATAGACTGGTGTAGGATTATATAATGAACGTACTGCTAGATAAATTGAATCGAGGTCAACGAAATACCAATTTCCGGAAGTAGCTGTATTTAATGCTCCTGTATTGTTCTTTATATATAACCATGAAGATGCTGCAAATCCTGTTTTTGAGAACGACCCAACAGGGTTTAATACACCTGCTGGCGCATTTGGACACTCAGCTCCTGAATTTCCTGAACGTAAATCGCCTGGAAAACGTTGTACAAAAGACTCCTCCCACAAACAAATCCAATTATTAATAAATACATCAACATTAGAGAATAAGCTTGCGTAATTCACTGGAACTCGTGTCATCTGAATAAGCACATTATTATGATGAACAAATTGATCAAATGGCGACCTATATCTTCCATCTCCCTTATCAAGACCTCCCATACCTGATATATACTGAATATTTCCCACTGCTGGGGTGGTTGGTGCAATAAGTTTCCATGATACAATTCCGTAGCATGCATTTGAATAACCACCGTAAGGATAATAACCACATCCTAAATTATATTGTTTATCAATATAATCTGTATGCTTCACATAAGATCCAGTACCTAACAAATAACTAGGCTTACTATTATTATACATTGCAGGTACAGTAAGCTTACCTAATGCCAATTTTACAGCTGACAGCGGAGGTCTATAAGTACTAAGCGCTGCAACAACAGCATGAACCTGCTCTTTTGCTATATAGTACTTTGTTGCAAGTGCAGTTGTGTCGGTGCATGGATTATCGCCAAACCATAAATAGCCTAAATAACCTGAGGAACCACCAAAACTAGCCGTTGCATTGCCTCTTAAATCCGTTCCGCCAATTTGCCCACGCATATAATGTACGGCAAGTTGACATGAAAAATAATCAAGTACTGCTTTTGAAGCTAGTTTAATATCATTATCTTGAGCATAATCGTATAAATTGAGCCATGGCACAATACTATAAGCATCATAGGTGGTTGAATTAAACTCCCCATTCCCTACCTCCAACATCCGTTTCGAATACCACATGATATAGTTTTTCATTTCAATCATGCGTTGATTAACATTCCATACCGCAACACTATCAGGGTAACGAGCTTTTACAATTTGACAAAAGAGATATGCTGCGGGTCTGCTCATATTTATCTGATTCTCAGTTCCCTCTCCTGTAAATGCATTATAGCTATCTGTCCTACTAAATACTAACTTCAAATAATTAAGTTCCGTACTTTGAACAGCGGGCTCATTTGAATATTGACAAAGGATTCTAGCTAATCCAAAAAAATTAAAGTGAAAAAGCGGACACGTTTTATGTGTATTCATCCAAGTATTTGCAAGGGCATAATAAGTACTTGATGAGCCTATTGCATATACTCCTAAAATTTTAAAATGCAAAAATTTTCCATAATCACCTGGATTACATAAATTATAACCAGAAGGTGTATTACCCCCATAAGCATTTGTTTTTCGAATTACAAAACCAGCCCTCTGTTTAAATTGAGTCTCATACTGCCCAAACAAAATACTTGCATTCGCAACTAGCAACGCAATAAAAATTAGTAGTTTTTTAGATTTCATATTCTTCCTGTTTTTATTAATTATACTCAATGTTAAGACAAAATCATGACAATAAAAAATTTAATAAAATCGATTGTCAAATAGTAAAATTAAATAAATTAGCTCATTGAATATCATAAAATTAAGCATTTAAACAAAATACATACGCTATTCATCATTTTTCATTACTTTTGATACTAGATACTTTTGACTTAGAAATGATATGAACAACAAAGTTTTTAACGAAGAAGCATATATTAATCTTTGCATCAAGCTTATAGAGAAAAAGCTTGAGTGGAGCAACAGCTTATCTTGGCGACATCGTGACTATGTGCGACTTAGCGAATATATTAGCGAACAAACAAAGGTAAATATTAGCGTTACCACCTTAAAACGCCTTTGGGGCAAGGTGAACTACGAAGGAAATGTTGGTCCTAATACACTTGATGCACTTTCTAATTATCTCGGTTTTCGGGATTGGATGGATTTTAAATCAAAGAATCATGAATTGCTTGAAAAAAACGAATCACTTGGTGAACTTAACTCTCAACAACACGTTATCAGCAAAAAAACTATTAATTACAGATTAATTATAATACTAATCACAGCCGTATCTATTCTTTCTTTTTTACTCTATTTTTTCATACAAATAAAAGAAGATTATATTGACAATGATTATGTGTTTACATGCCAAAATCCCATAGGTACAGTTCCATATTCTGTAAAATTCACTTTTGATGTATCGAAAATCAAAAGTGATAGCATTTTTATTATTGCAGGAGACCAACAACGCAAACATCTTATTACTAAAGAAAACAACTTCCTTACTCGTATTTATTTTATTCCGGGAAGTAAAAAAGCAAAATTAATTGTAAATAATAAAATTCTAAAAGAGATGGAATTATTTGCTGGTACGGATGATTGGTTAGGCTGTATTACCCAAAAAGATAATCTGCATCCTGTATTCATTCATGATGTTATTAAAGATGGTACTTTATTTATCTCGGCATCACAATTAACAGCGAATCAGATTGATTATGGCCAGACCTATATGGCCAACTACTATTATACAAAACGTTTTAATATTGACGCCGATAATATTTCATACAAAATACGAATTAAGAACAACATTGGTGCAGGTAAAGATGTGTGCCAAAGAACCAATATTGGCATTATGGCATCTAAAGGATTTATGACTATACCAATGATTAATGAAGGTTGCCTTGCTCTTGCAAAATTGTATCTTAGTGAAATTTATGTTAACGGATGGACTAACGATCTCAGTGTTTTTGCCCGCGAAATGAACGATTGGCATGATCTTTTTGTAAAAGTCGTAAATAAAAAAGTCTCCATTTATATTGACAACACGCTCGTATATGAAACAGCCTATACAAAACCTTTGGGCGAATTTCTAGGCTTTCGTTTCGAATTCAGCAACAGCTGCGGAACAGTCGATTATGTTAAAGTACTTAATGAAAAAGGAGAGCTCGTCTTTAATGACGACTTTACAAGACAGAGGGAGTAGTTAGTGAGAAGTATTCACTTCTCACTCCGCCGCCGCGGATCACTACTCACTAATTTCATCCTCAAATGATATTAGCCTGAAAATCTCATGAAATATTCCTATTTCTTAATAATTTTGCATTCTTAAAATAAAGCCAATGTTAATTGATAACACCGACTTCAAGAATTTAGACCAGGATATGGTCGCCTATTATAAAGGCAAAACCGTATTGATAAAATACGGTGGCAATGCCATGCTCAATGACGAGCTCAAACACTCTGTAATGCAAGATGTTTGTATACTTAAAGAATTAGGAGCATATCCAGTAGTTGTTCATGGTGGTGGGCCTTTTATTAATGAATTACTCGATCAGGTGGGCGTACATTCTGAGTTTATAGGCGGATTGCGAAAGACAACTCCAGAAGCGCTCGTGTATATTGAAATGGCATTAAAAGGGAGAGTAAACGGCGATTTGGTAAGAATTATTAATAGCTACGGCCAAAAGGCAGTAGGTCTCTCTGGTAAAGATGCCTCAATGGCAATTGCTGAGAAATTATATCCTAAAAAAATAATAGATGGCAAGGAGGTAGTACTCGATCTGTTGCAGGTAGGCGACGTAGTGGAAGTATCAACCTCCTTATTAAGATTACTACTCGACAATGGATATATTCCAGTTATTGCAACAATCGCATCAGGACGCGATCATACCGACTATAATATTAATGCCGATATGTTCGCTGGCCGCCTTGCTGGTGGCTTGAATGCCGAAGCGTATATTGCAATGACCGACGTTGATGGATTAATGATGAACCCAAATGATAAGAACAGTTTGGTTAGCGAAATAACCATTGAAGAAATTCAAGAACTGAAAGAGGGCGTTATAAAAGGCGGTATGCTACCTAAAATGGATAGCTGTATTACAGCTTTTCATGAAGGCGTAAAATCTATTCGTATCATTAATGGCACACGTAAACATTCAATCCTCTGCGAAATTTATACTAAAGAAGGATGTGGTACAATGATTAAAACTAAAGAACATGCAAAACAATAAATATTTTACAGACCTCGATAAGCAACATTATTTACAGGTTTACGGACGATACCCTTTAGCTATTAAAAAAGCAAAAGGCTGCAAGGTGTGGGATTATGATGGCAACAAATACATTGATGCATTTGCGGGAATTGCCGTGAATAATATCGGTCACAATCATCCGCGATTGGTTAAAGCCATTACAAAACAACTAAAAAAACTCATTCATATCTCTAACTTTTATGTAAGCAAACCACAAGTGATGCTTGCTAAAAAACTCACAGAGATATCAGGCCTTGAGCGTGCATTCTTTGCCAACAGCGGTGCTGAGGCAAATGAAGGAGCTATAAAACTGGCACGTAAATACAGCCATAGTAAAGGAAAAGGGGGCACCATTATTTCGCTCGAAAATTGTTTTCACGGCCGAACATTAGCAACTCTTGCTACCGGTAAAGAAAAGTATCAATTAGGATTTGAACCCATTCCAACCGGATTTAAAAAGGTTGCATGGAATGATATTACCGCACTCTCTGCTGCGATAGATAAAGAAACCGCCGGGGTTATTCTTGAAGTGATACAAGGTGAAGGGGGCGTGAATATACTCAGCAAAGAGTATCTTACAAAAGTTCGTGACTTATGTAACGAAAAAGATATTGTATTAATTTGCGACGAAGTGCAATGTGGTATGGGGCGAACGGGTAAATTTTTTGCATACGAACATTTTGGCATAAAACCCGATATAATAACGCTGGCAAAAGGCTTGGGCGGCGGAATGCCTATAGGTGCTATTCTTACAAATCAGAAAATAGCTGATGCAATTACCTTTGGCGAGCATGGTACGACCTTTGGCGGAAACCCACTTACATCGGCAGCTGCACTTGAAACCATTCTCATTTTAGAAGATGAGAAATTACTTGATGCAGCTATTGAAAAAGGAAACTACTTTGTTAAAAAACTAAAAGAGATTGCTCTTGTTCATAAAGAAATAAAAGAGATACGATCATTAGGTTTGATGATTGGTGTTGAATTGAGTTTTCCGGGAAGAGAACTTGCGGAGAAAATGTTACATAAAGGAGTTCTTTCAAATTGTACAGCCGACAATGTTATCCGATTCGTTCCACCATTAGTAATTAGCAAAAAAGAAATGGATTTCGTTCTCAGCATTTTTATTGAATCTCTAAAAGAAGTAAAAGCATGAACAAGAAAAAAATAGGCATCATAGGTGCCACAGGTTATACCGGTTCGGAGTTGGTGCGACTATTAGTTAATCATAGCGGGGTGAGTATTGAATTAATCACTTCTGAGAGTAAAACCGACATACGTTTCTCTGATATACATCCGCAGTTTCGTGGTATCATGGATATTCAATTATCATCTATGAAAACCGTAAAAGATCATGAACTCGATTTGGTATTTTTGGCATTGCCACATGGTATCTCAATGGAATTTGTACGTGATCACATCAACAGCAATTTTAAGATTATCGATCTGTCTGGTGACTTCCGACTGAGTTCAAAAGAAGCGTATGCCGAGTGGTATAAAGCGGAACATATCTTTCCTGAGGGTTTGAAAAAAGCCGTTTTTGGATCACCTGAATTCTTTCGCGAAAAAATTAAAACGGCACATCTAATTGCTAACCCCGGATGCTTTGTAACATCTGCCATACTTGCCCTTGCGCCTTTAGTTAAAAATAATCTTATCGACAATAAAAGTATTATTGTTGATTCAAAAACAGGCGTGAGTGGTGCTGGTGTAAAAGCAACGGATGTGACGCATTTTGATAATGTGAACGATAATTTTAAACCCTACGGGTTGAAAAAACATCGTCATACCATTGAGATGCAAGAAGCGCTTACCGCATATACGGGAAAAGAGCTTACTTTATTATTTACCCCTCACCTACTCCCTGTTGATAGGGGTATTCTTACATCGGTTTACGCACAACCAACAGGAAAGATAGACGAGAAATCATTACGTCAACTTTATGCCAATTTCTATAGCAAAGAGCCATTTGTAAGAGTACTTGATGATATACCATCATTAAAGCGAGTGCGTGGTTCAAACTATTGCGACATCATGGTAAATTATGACGAGCGTACTAATAGGGTTTTTGTTTTTTCTGCAATTGATAACCTTGTTAAAGGCGCCTCTGGCCAAGCCATACAAAACATGAACCTCATGCTTGGGCTAGACGAAAGCGATGGACTACGATACGCTCCTCTTGCACCTTAACTCAACCTATAATCTTATAATCTTATAATCCTATAATCTATAAAACATGAATATAGCAACCATAAAAGGATTTAAAGCCCAAGGCGTACGAGCTGGGCTAAAAACAAAAGGCAATGACCTTGCCATCATATACAGTGAAACGCCAGCCGTAGCTGCAGCAACATTCACAAAAAACAGAGTAATTGCAGAACCGCTTAAACTCGATAAAAAAAATATTAAAAACGGCGTAGCGCAAGCTATTGTTGTAAATTCAGGTAATGCCAATGCATGCACTGGCCGCAAAGGATATCAAGCAGCAGTTAGCATGGCTGCAACAGTAGCAAAAGCATTGGGCATAAAAGCAAGTGATGTTATGGTAGCATCCACTGGTATTATTGGCCGCGAATTTCCTATTGAGAAAACCATACCAGCCATTATTGAATGTGCTGCAAAACTTGAGTCGAGCGAAGAAGCAGGCCACAATGCTGCTACCGCCATCATGACTACGGACACTGTAAAAAAAGAATCGTGCGTATCCTTTACACTCGATGGAAAAACCGTTAGCATTGCTGCCATTGCCAAAGGTTCTGGTATGATACACCCCAACATGGGTACCATGCTCTCATTCATTGTTAGCGATTTAAATATTAGCCAGAAAACACTGTCGGCATTATTTAAAAAAGCCATAAACGATTCATTCAATATGATTACTATTGATGGCGATACATCCACAAACGACATGGCTGTGATATTATGCAATGGCGCAGCAGGCAATAAAAAAATAAGTTCGCTGAGTAATAAAAATGCTAAAATTGTTTTAGCAAAAATGAGCGAACTGTGCATTGATTTGGCACGCCAAATGGTAAAAGATGGCGAAGGTGTTACCAAGTTCATTGAATACAAAGTTATAAAAGCAAAAACCGAGAAGAACGCGCGTGACATTATCCATACCGTGGCCGATTCATCATTGGTGAAATGTGCCTTCTTTGGTAATGATCCGAATTGGGGACGAATACTTGCAGCAGCAGGCCGTGCAGGAGTAAGTTTCAATCCAGACAAAGTGGATCTCTCAATAAACGGGTTTAAAATGTTAGCGAAAGGCCAACCACTAGCGGTTGATTTGAACAAAGTAAGTCAGTCACTAAAAAGCCGTGAAATAGAAGTGATCATTAATCTAAACGCTGGCAAAGCCCAAGCCAAGGGCTGGGGCAATGATTTAACGCTTGAATATGTTACATTTAATTCGGCATACTCGACTTAAAGAATAGTAGGTGCTCGCGGTCACTTCGAGGGCCTCAGTGACCGCAAGCTTCGAAGTATATTTATTGCTAAATTATGGCAATTGTAAATACGATTTCAATAGAATGATGTAGGTGCTTGAGGTGACACAATATCACTGAGCTGAGCCAAATAAAAAACTACGATCAAAAACAAGGAAGAAGCTGTAGCTATATTCTAATGTAGCAGCCCCTAGATCATAATAACTTTCACAACGAACGCCTAAACGTAATCCATTCCTATACCTGCGCGAGAGCGATACTTTTGAAGTAATCATTTCGCGACGAGCTACCCACATATCTTTATAAACAGAGGATGTGTTATGAAACATGGGCTCCCCTTTTGATGAGAAATAATGATAGCCGTTCCAATAAGCTGTAGTAAATGTAAACCAACGTGTATTTAGTCCTAACTGAGGATACCACCCATAACCATTCGCGAAAATTGTTTGTATATTTGGCGACATATCGAGATAACGAATGTAAATTCCATTAAAAAATATTTTCTCAATATTACCTTCAAAATTCTTTTCTAAAATCAAACCACTTGATAAATTTGCAATAGTTTGCATCGGTAAATCAATCGAATTAATTTGTCCTCCTTTATGTCTAAAAACAGTGTATGCAGGAATGTAACACGAAAAACCCTTTGTATTATTTACTACTTTTATTCTGGATGATGTGCCCCCAGTCAGCTTCTCTTGCAATGGATCACCCTTAAAAATAAAATGCTCCCAATCAACCCAAACATCACTCTCAAAATATTTTGTATTAATAAGAAATTGTAGACCAGTTTCCGTTGGATCATAGAGGTAAGTATCAAAACCATAAATAGGCTCTGGTAAATGATGTGCAAGGGCCTCATTAATATTGCCCATGAAAATATCTAGAAAAGAAGTCGCCTTATGATGAATGGTAAGAATAGGTGCAACACTTGAAAAGCCCTCGATACCAGAAAATTTTAACGCACTAAGACCCGCTGATATCTTAGTATTAGCGCCTGCCTGAAAAGAAATTCGTGGCTCTGCAATATAGCCAATTACGGTATAGCCCTCAATAAAATCGCTGAAATACTCATTATTTTTAAAAAAGCTGTTAGCGTAGAAATCAAAACTGAAGCGATTACTATCACCTGGATTTATTTCATTATTGGGCAAAAAAATATCATTGGGCTCAATGGCCAACAGTGAAAAGGCTGAAATAAAAAGGCTGAAAAGTAACTGTGCTATTTTTTTCATCTTAGTCTAAAAGATGCAAGATAGTAAAAACTATTATCTCCCACAATAATAGTAATCCGCTTCTCATCCATTTAGAAGAATGATATACAAGATCTCTATCGCCAATACATGGCCAAATTAAAGAGAAGTCGATCGAATCAAAAAGTATAATCAAACAGAAAAAATGTTAAAGAGTCAGGTCTGTAAGCAAATTCATAAATAATTTATACATTTAGTCCATAATTAATAAAATATATGAAGTCCTATCAACGCATAAACACAATTACAGGCTGGATTGTTTTCGCAATCTCTGCCATAGTTTACCTTTTAACCATTGAGCCCACCGTAAGCTTTTGGGATTGCGGGGATTTATTTCCTCTGCTTATAAGCTTCAAGTTGGCCATCCTCCGGGAGCCCCCTTTTTTATGCTACTTGGCCGCATTGCGAGTATGTTTGCTGCCACCCCTGCTGATGTTGCTCGAATGATTAATTCGTTATCGGCAATTGTTAGCGCATTCACTATACTATTCTTATTTTGGAGTATCACTCATTTAGCTAAGAAAATTCTAATTAAGAATGCAGAATACAATGTAGCCACACTAATTGCAGTAATGGGAAGTGGCGTAGTAGGCGCTTTGGCATACACCTTCTCCGATACCTTTTGGTTCTCGGCTGTTGAGGGCGAGGTATATGCTACTAGCTCACTATTCACCGCCCTCGTTTTTTGGGCCATTCTTAAATGGGAAAACGAAGCGGATAAAAAACATGCTAATCGCTGGATTATTTTGATAGCTTATCTTATGGGATTATCTATCGGAGTGCATCTATTGAACTTATTGGCTATTCCAGCTATCGTTTTTGTGTATTATTTCCGCAAATTCCCAATAACAAAATATGGAATAATCAAGGCAGCAATACTTTCTGTAGTACTCGTTGCAATTGTAATGTATGGCATTATTCAGGGTGCTGTTAATATGGCGGCCGTATTTGAACTCTTCTTGGTAAATACTTTTGGCTTGCCTTATAATAGTGGTATCATAATATATTTAGCCATTCTAGCAACTGCATTAATATTCGGATTGTACTATAGTCACATTCATACTAAAGTTATTTTAAACACTGCCATACTCTGCTTAATGATGATTATTATTGGCTATTCGTCATACAGTATGATTTTTATACGCTCTCAGGCTGATCCGCCCATGGATCAGAATGACCCTGAAACCGTTTTCGGACTGCAACGATATCTTAACCGTGAGCAATATGGCGACCGTCCTTTATTATTGGGCCAATATTATAATGCCCCAATGGTTGAAGAGACTGAAGGCAAGCCTACCTATACTCAAATAGATGGCAAGTATGTGGCTAGCTCAAAAAAACCAGAGTATAAATATGATGAGCGCTTTGTTTCTATCTTCCCTCGCATGTTTAGCAATGAGCCTAGCCATATTGAAGTGTATAAAGAATGGGGTAAAATTGAAGGACGAAAAGTTACCATACAAAACCAAAATGGAGAACCCGTTGCCGAGTATATTCCTTCGTTTAGTGAGAACCTACGTTTCTTTTTTAGCTATCAGGTTAATTTTATGTATTGGCGTTACTTTATGTGGAACTTTGCTGGACGCCAAAACGATATACAAGGTCATGGCAATGCCATAAGCGGTAATTGGATAACTGGAATTTCATTTATTGATAATGCACGTTTGGGTGATCAAAACAAATTGCCCGAAGATTTAAAAAAGAATAAAGCACGTAATCGTTTTTATGCTCTGCCGCTAATATTAGGTTTAATAGGCCTTATATGGCAGTTTCGCAAAAACAGAAAAGATTTTAGCATAGTAATGTTATTATTTTTTATGACCGGATTGGCCATTGTAATTTATTTAAATCAAACCCCATATCAGCCTCGTGAACGCGACTATGCCTATGCTGGATCGTTTTACGCTTTTACTATTTGGATTGGATTAGGCGTGGCGGCATTATTCGAAATACTGAGTAAAAAGATGAATGGCATGGTAGCTGCATCGGCTGTGACACTGCTTACGACCGCTATTCCTATTCAAATGGCTGCTGAAACATGGGATGATCATGACCGATCTAATCGGTATGCTGCTCGTGATCTTTCAAAAAACTATCTCAACTCCTGCGAAAAAAATGGCATCCTATTTACCAATGGAGATAACGACACCTTCCCTCTTTGGTATGCTCAAGAAGTGGAGGGAGTACGTACCGATGTGCGTGTAGTGAATCTGAGTTATATTGGTGCCGATTGGTATATTGATCAGCTGGCACAATCGGCTTACGAATCAAAACCCATTCCATTAATACTAAAACCACATCAATACCTACAAGGCAACAATGATGTGGTTTACGTTACTGATCGTGTAAAACGATCTATTGATTTACGACGCTCCATAAGTTTTGTGGCAAATGATCCGAAGTCAAAAGTAACACCAGGTAATAATATGATTAGCTTTCTTCCGTCACGACAATTTACGGTTGATGTTGACTCTGCACAAGTAATGTTAAGTGGCCAACTTCCATTGCGATACGCATCAATGTTGAGTAAACAATTAGACTTTACAATTAGCAAAAGCTACCTTCTTAAAAATGATTTGATGGTGCTTGATATTTTAGCGAGCAATAACTGGAAACGCCCAATGTATTTTGCAGTAACCGTTTCAGACGATAATTATGTTGGATTGAGTGATTATTTTTTAATTACCGGATTGGCGTATCAAATTACCCCAATAAAATTTGGTAGTACTGCTGGAGAATCTGGCGGGATTGATACCGACATTATGTATAATAAATTAATGAATGAATTTCAATGGGGCAATGTAGCCGATTCTAACGTTTATGCTAATGAAGATATACGACGTATGATGATTAATTACCGAAGCATTTTTGCACGATTAGCTAATACCTTAATTGAAGAGGGCAAAAATGACTCCGCATTAAAAGTATTAGATCGTTGTGTTGAGGTAATACCTTACAACCAAGTACCCTATAAATATTTTATATTATTAATTGCCGAGGGTTATTTAAAACTAGGCGAAAAAGCTAAGGCTGAAGCAATACTTACAAAACTAGGTAGGCTTACCGAGCAATATCTACAATGTTTTATAGCTTTAAAGGATAAAGGCAAAGACCTCGATTATGAGAAAAAACTATATTTACATGTATTTCAGCAGGTTGTTGGAATGGAGCGACGTTATGGCGACATGGCTAAAGCAGAGGAATTCGATAAAAAGTTTCAGAATTACTATACTCTAATTGCCCCTTCATTAAAACAAGAATAAACCTGATTAATAACCATTTAACAAATTAACATCCATTTATATTAGGGTATTCTACTTTAGGAGTGTATTAGTATAATATTGGTAAAAAACATCGGATGGTCTGATAATTTTTATTGACATTAAGGTACAATAAGCTATGAATATGTTCACATCGCCCGTATTGTTAAAGAAAATATTTCCGTCGTTAACATGGGATGTTAGAGAACTTAGAAAAACCCGCAAAACGGTTTATTTAACCTTTGATGACGGCCCTATGCCTGTAATTACCCCATGGGTATTGGATTTATTGAGGGAACAAAAGGTGCGTGCTACTTTCTTCTGTTTAGGAAAGAATATTGAAGATCAGCCAGAACTATTTAAACGCATTGGCGATGAAGGACACTCCATTGGCAACCATACCTTCAATCATTTAAAAGGATGGCGCACCCCAAATCAAAATTATTTTGAGGATATAGAACGAGCACAACATTTAGTACATTCAAAATATTTTCGTCCACCGTATGGAAAAATTAAAATATCCCAAATTACTCGTTTAAGAAAACATTACAAAATAGTAATGTGGGATGTTCTCAGCCGCGATTTTGATCAGTCACTTACTGGCGAAGACTGCCTGCAAAATATTGTTGTACATTCAAAACCCGGCTCTATTGTGGTTTTTCATGATAGCTATAAAGCTGAAAAAAATCTTCGTTTTGTTTTACCCCGAGCCATTGAATTTTACAAAAAACAAGGGTATACATTTTCTATTTTATCTTAGAACAATTTCGTTTAAAATAAATCTTGGTGTATTATTTTATAAAGTGGTGTGCGACACTAAGTTGCACACCACTTTAATTACCTATAAAATTAGAACTCATCCCTCGCAATCTCCCCATGAAATACGGCATCAAGGCCAATCTCCTCCTCTTCAGGCAATACACGCACACGAGTAATAAAATTTATGAGATACAACATCAAATAAGTAAAGCTAACAGCAAATACTGCGGAGCCAAGCGCTACTGAAAGTTCTAAAATAAAAAAAGCTGAATCACCCGTCCAAAGACCCCTTGCAGCCATTGGGTTAATATTCGGATTACTAAAAACACCTAGTAAAATAGTACCGCTTAAACCGCCAATACCATGCACACCCCACACATCAAGGGCATCATCCCAACCTCGGCGATTCTTAAACATAACCGCCCAATAACAAATAAGCGATGCAGCAATACCTATGCAAAAAGCAACTGGCAACGACACATAACCGGCAGCTGGAGTAATGGTAGCTAAACCAGCAACCGAACCCGTAAGTAAACCAATAAAGGTAGGACGTTTAGGGCCAACAGTCCAATCGAGTATTAGCCACGTAACCGCTGCAACCGATGCCGCAATATCGGTATTAAGGAATGCAATGGCGGTAATACCATTCATTTGTAACTCGCTACCAGCATTAAAACCATACCATCCAAACCATAACAACGATGTACCAACAGCAACTAAAGGAATATTATTAGGCTTCTCATTTCTAACTTTACGTTGGCCTACATAAAAAACCGAGGCTAAAGCGGCAAAACCAGCAGTTATATGTACTACAATACCACCAGCAAAATCGCGAACTCCTAATTGAGCTAGCCATCCGTTACCCCAAACCATGTGTACAAAAGGATAATAAACCAAAATTTGCCATGCTATAAGAAATATAATGTATGCCTTAAAAGTGATACGATTAGCAAATGCACCTGTTAAAAGCGCAGGAGTAATAATGGCAAACATCATTTGATAAGCCACAAAAGCAATTTCAGGAAAACGTTTATCGGGACTAAAGATGGAGTGTACCGTTACCCCGTTTAAAAATGCTTTATCGAGGTTACCAATAATCATACCCTCGCCACCACTAAAACACAAAGAATAACCAAAGAGAAACCAAAGTACAGTGGTAATCCCCATAGATACAAAGCTCTGTATCATAACATTTAGAATATTCTTCTTACAGGCAAGTCCTCCATAGAAGAAAGCCAAGCCTGGCGTCATTAGCATTACTAAACTAGTTGCTAACAACATAAAGGCAGTTAAACCAGTATCGAACATAATTTTTAAAGAATTAAAGAATTATACAATCAATTTTTGCAGTTTTGGTGGCAAATTTAGTATAAAAATGAGCTTTACTCTATAAAAAACAGAATAATGTAATATAAGAATAGAAATATTGAGGCATGAGGCATATTTTTTTATGGACCGAAATGATTTTTTGTGTGATATATAGAATTTACACCCTTTTTTTTAGTCCACTACACAAAATATCGTTAAATAAAGAAATTTATTTCGTATCATCAGTCATTTATCTTAAAAAAGTTTATACAACTCACTCTCAGCCTTTGTATTACAAACAAGCAATTTAATATCATACAATTTATAATCAATCATCCTTATTTTATGGGTATTAGTCATTTTTATTTATCTTTGTCATCTTTAAAATTTTAACATCGTATGAACGTAATATCAAAAACAGAAAGCATGCAATACAAAGTAGCTGACATTAATTTGGCCGAATGGGGTCGCAAAGAAATTGAGATTGCCGAAAAAGAAATGCCGGGCTTAATGTCAATACGCAACAAATATTCAGCAGCAAAACCTCTTAAAGGAGCACGGGTAATGGGCTCATTACACATGACCATACAAACTGCCGTATTAATTGAAACATTAAAAGAACTTGGTGCTGATGTACGTTGGGCTAGTTGCAATATTTTCTCAACACAAGATCATGCAGCAGCAGCTATTGCAGCAGCAGGCATACCGGTTTTTGCTTGGAAAGGCGAAACACTCGAAGAATACTGGTGGTGCACCGAACAAGCGCTCACCTTTCCTGGCGGTAAAGGCCCAAACCTCATTGTTGATGATGGGGGCGATGCAACTCTTTTTATTCACTGGGGCTTCAAAGCAGAGAACGATCCAAAAACCATTGACCGCAAGGCTTCAAATAAAGAAGAAGAAATTATTTTAAATCTTCTTAAAGATATATTAAAAAGAGAGCCTCAAAAATGGCATGGAGTTGTTAAAGAGTTGAAAGGTATTTCAGAAGAAACAACCACTGGAGTACATCGTTTATATCAGATGTTAGAGAAAGGTGATTTGTTAATCCCAGCCATCAACGTAAACGACTCGGTAACAAAATCTAAATTCGATAACTTATATGGTTGCCGTGAATCATTAGCAGATGGTATTAAACGAGCAACCGATGTTATGATTGCTGGTAAAGTAGCGGTAATATGCGGCTATGGCGATGTAGGAAAAGGTTCAGCTCGTTCTATGGCAACCTATGGTGCACGTGTAATTGTTACTGAAATAGATCCAATCTGCGCATTACAAGCTGCCATGGAAGGATATCAAGTAACCACTATGGAAGAGGCAGTAAAAGAAGGTAACATTTTTGTAACCACTACTGGCAATGCCGACATTATAACAATTGAGCACATGAAGCAAATGAAAGATCAAAGCATCGTTTGTAACATTGGTCATTTCGATAGTGAAATTCAAGTAGAGAAACTAGTTAACTTTCCTGGAATTAAAAGGGTAAATATTAAACCACAAGTAGATAAATATGTATTCCCTGACGGTCATGCAATATTCTTACTTGCTGAAGGTCGTTTGGTAAACCTAGGCTGTGCAACCGGTCACCCTTCATTTGTAATGAGCAATTCATTCACCAACCAAACACTAGCTCAATTAGATCTCTGGAAAAACGACTACAAAGTTGGCGTTTATCGCTTATCGAAAAAACTCGACGAAGAAGTAGCACGTTTACATCTCAATCAATTAGGGGTAAAACTTACCGTACTTACAAAAGAACAATCAGATTATATTAGTACCCCTATTGATGGTCCATACAAACCAGAACACTACAGATATTAATATACTTTAACTTTTAACTTTTTTATATATGCCTTACTTATTTACATCCGAATCTGTTTCAGAAGGTCATCCAGATAAAGTGTGTGATCAAATATCCGACGGCGTACTCGATGCCGTATTAGCCATCGATCCTTCGGCAAAATGTGCCTGTGAAACCTTTGCAACAACAGGTTTAGTTGTAGTAGGTGGTGAATACAAAATGCACGTTGACGGAAATATTGACGTGCAAGCAATCACACGTCGTGTAATCAATCGCATTGGTTATACTAAAGCAAGTTACAAATTTGAAGCTGAGTCATGCGGAATATTAAATGCTTTGCATGAACAATCAGCCGACATTCGTCAGGGTGTTGAGCGCCAAAGCGAAATGGAACAAGGCGCTGGTGACCAAGGTATGATGTTTGGTTATGCTTGTCGCGAAACCGAAAGCTTAATGCCATTAACCATTGATATGTCACACATCATTCTTTTAGAACTTGCCAAAATTCGTCGTGAAGGTAAACAAATGGCTTATCTTGCTCCTGACTCAAAATCGCAGGTTACAGTATTATATGATGACAATAACAAGCCTGTAAAAATTGATACCATTGTTGTTTCAACTCAACATGATGACTTCGATACTGAAGCAGCCATGCAAAAAAAGATACATGATGATGTAATTAGTATTTTAATGCCTCGCGTTAAAGCTGCATATTCTGCTGACATACAAAAACTATTCGGTAACGATATAAAATATTTTGTTAACCCAACAGGTAAATTTGTTATTGGTGGTCCTCATGGAGATACCGGTCTTACTGGCCGTAAGATTATTGTTGATACGTATGGTGGCCGTGGCGCTCATGGTGGTGGTGCTTTCTCCGGAAAAGATTCTTCAAAGGTTGACCGTTCAGCTGCTTATGCTGCTCGCCATATCGCAAAGAACCTAGTTGCTGCTGGTGTAGCCGACGAAGCTCAAGTTCAAGTTGCATACGCCATTGGTGTTGCTGAGCCTGTAAGTATTAACGTAAAAACTTTTGGCACTTCAAAAGTGGGTGGTGATGATAAAATTGCTGAGGTAGTAAAACAACTTTTTGACTTACGTCCAGCTGCTTTCATCAAACGCTTAGGACTTCGCAATCCAATCTTCGAAGAAACCGCAGCGTATGGTCACATGGGTCGTATTCCTGGCAAGAAAACCGTAAAAATAAATGGCAAAGATCAAACATTCGAGACCTTCACATGGGAAAAGCTCGACTTTGTTGATCAAATTAAAAAGGCCTTTGATCTAAAATAATGAATGTAAAATAATATATGATAAAATCCCTTCGCTTGTTTTCAGGAGAAGGGATTTTTTATTTTAAAAACAAAATATAAATGGAAAAAGTTTTAGCTATTGGTAATGCACTTGTTGATATTTTAGTGCGATTAAAAGACGACATGATTTTGTATGAATTCGGACTAGCAAAAGGCAGTATGCAGTTAGCCGATATGCAATTAGTAAACGATATTCAAAATCGCACAAAAGATTTAGCGCGTCATCAAGCATCGGGTGGATCATCTGCAAATACCATACATGGTCTTGCCAAACTCGGTGTAAAAACTGGGTATATTGGAAAGGTGGGGCGCGATCCAATGGCTTCCTTTTTTCAAAAAGACATGACCGATGCTGGCATTACTACATTATTATCGCTCAGCAGCACCCCAACCGGAAGAGCCGTGGCGCTTGTTACACCAGATAGTGAGCGAACCTTTGCTACCTATTTAGGAGCTGCCGTTGAATTAATTGCAAATGATATTACGCCCGATTTATTTACCGGATATAGTATTTTTCATGTGGAGGGCTACCTTGTTCAGAATCATGAATTACTACTAAAATCAGTGAGATTAGCAAAAGAAGCAGGAGTAAAAATATCTATTGATATGGCTAGTTTCAATGTTGTTATGGCTAACAAAGAATTTCTGCGAACTATTGTAAAAGATTATGTAGATATTGTTTTTGCTAATGAAGAAGAAGCCAAAATGTTTACTGGTGTTAGTCCTGAAGAATCGGTTGATGAGATTGCTAAAATGTGCGACATTGCAGTAGTAAAATTGGGCAAAGAAGGCTCACTCATTCGTCAAAAAGATAAGCTTTACAAAGCTGGAAGTATTAAGGTAAATGCTATTGATACTACAGGAGCCGGCGATTTATATGCCTCTGGTTTTATTTACGGACTGCTTAACAATATGCCACTTGATAAATGTGCTGCCATGGGTGCCATACTTGGGGGCAATGTTATTGAGGTTGTTGGTGCCAAAATGGATGATACACGATGGATTCATGCTATTGAAGAAATTAAGAAAATAAGATAAACATATAATAGCTTATAAAAACATTAAAATTAGTTTTAATATAATAAAGAGATGCGTATGAAGATTTTTTTGTTTGTGCTGCTAACATTATTTCTATTTAATAAAACGAATGCAATAATTAAGATAGATGAAAAAATACCACCGGTAGCACTTAATGAACAAACACAACTAACGGTATTAAACAGTCGCTTCGGTAGTCGTTTTTCATTAACATTAGCTTTTCGCGACTACGGCGTACACACTGGATCTCTTGGATATGACCAAGATGAGCAATCGGAATTACTCATTTCTGTTTCACTTGATGAAGGCAATTATTGTTTCAGAACCTGTGCCTTACCAGCTGGAATGAAGTACCTTAAAAATCAAAACGTACGTGTAGGAATGACTTCTATAAATTTAAGCGGAGAAACTGACCATGGCATAAAAGTTAATGCAAGTATTGTGTCCCCTTTCACTTCATCAAATGATTTAAAAGACACAGCCAATATTAAAGTTCAGATAGCACCAGCTTTTTATATTATAAGCGAACTGGTTGCTCCCAAAGGAAAAACGATATCTGGTCTTTTCAAAACAGGTCTTCGTAAAAATTTGATTCATAATGATGGGTCATCCTTAGGTGCAAAATTTTGGGTTTATAATTCAGTACAAAATGAAATTTTCTTCCGCGACAATTCATCCATTGATGACCGACTAAGTCTCGCAGTCATTTCAAAAATGCATCATCATTTTAGCTTTGCTGGTTTTAATGGATTACAAACTACATTCACAGCAAGCTCCGGAAAAACAGTTAACGACACACTTATTTATGCAGCATGTTACAAAGGCAAAGTACTACAAGATAATAAATACAACACTCCGCTCCGCTTCTATTATACACAATATTTTAATAATCTGAATCAGGTAATAAATTATGCACGAACCAATGCAAAAGAAAACCTTAAGCTTTCAGAAAAATTTGAAAATATAATAACACGAAGTAATATAAGCAATGAAGAACGATGGATTATTCCTATAACCTTTCGGTCAGATGTAGCAAACACATTCTTTTTATTGGATAATAATAATCATGCGCGTTTTTATGTTGCCGAAGGGCGCTTCAGGCATTTAAGCACTACCGATGTGGCACATGAAACAGAATTAATGGCAATATTCGCACCTTGGCGTTTAAAAATTCAACTTGAGATATGGATGGATTATCTTGCGCGAAAAGAGATTGATCGTGGTATAGGCTTGTATGGGAAACATCATAAAGAAGGCATGAGCGCCTCTGAATATGGCCCATTTATTGAACACGATGTGGGTGACATGCCTTTTGTTTCAATTTCCTCTGACTACATTTTTGGGCCTCACATGGCTGCTGAAGAAAATTGTAATTATGCTTTATTGCTTTATTGGTATTGGAAAATATCGGGTGATGATGCTTATGTTAAATCGCAGCTTGGCATGCTTGATGTTATCTTATATTCATTGATGAATCGCGATACAGATGGTAATGGCATTGTTGATAAAGGGATGGGCTGGAGTACTTTTGATAATGCCGATGTTTTAAAACAATCACCCGAAAATGTTTTTTTAGGAGTTAAACAAATGATGGCATATTTAGTCTCAGCTGATATGTTTGAGATATTAGCCATTAAAGCATCTGAATCAACAGAAATAAAAGACATCAAAGATGCACAGGATGGCAAAGATATTGGATATGAAAACGGCATACTCGATAATGATAAATTAAGAATAAAACAAGCTGAGAAATACCGTACCGAAGCAAAAAAAATAGTTGCTACGCTTAAAGCGGCACAAGCAAAATATGGTTATATCCCAGCATCCCTTGATGAGAGTTATAATGGATGGGGACAATATAGCACTGTGATTAGTGATGGATTATTTCTTCCTGGTTTATCTGGTTTCTCCTCTCCTATTATTGATGAAATATTACCTGATTTAAAACAAACTTTTGAGAAGGCGTATCAACTATGTAAAACCGACAGAGGCATTAAACACTTATCATCTGAAGAAGGTATATGGTTTAGCAAAAATATGGTGGTTGATGTAGTAGCATCATATTGGTTCAATATTTCAACGTTAAACTCAGCATTATATGCATACAAATGGAATCTTAACAATTACTATGCATACAACGACGGTATAAATTCAGATGCAAAAACAAGCTGGATTGGATTCTGGTACCCACGCGGAATAGCTAGTCTAGGCTATATTTTAAGAGATTCTAAATTCACGGCTCCTCAACGCGAATTGTTTTTGAAAGATTTAAAATAAAAAACGATTAAGCTTATTTGTAATACAAGTAAACGAAAGCAATATAAAATTCTAGGTAATAAAAAAGGGGTTATCAATAAAAATGATAACCCCTTTTTATTATGAAATTTATTTTAATTTTTTCTTCTCTACCCGCACCCATACACCTGAACGAGCAGGTACAGATACTGTAAAGCTGTTTCCCGAAATACTCAAATCTTTTGTATTGAGTACATCTTGTGCTTTTGTATAATTTAGTACTGAGGAAGAAACGATAACTTTTCCATTAGCACATGGATTGATAATAAAATAGTGATCGGCATTGGGTGCCGAACGACGAAGCACAAAGGAATGTCCATCTTGTTTCACGCTGTACTGTGGACGAACAGAGCCAAGGGTATAATAATTGATGAGTTTTTCCATCTTCATATTTCCTTGTTTAAAAACATTTCGTGATGCTTCAAAATTAAATACCGTGGTTGTACCCTTTCCATAGTTAGAAGAAATAATTGCAGGACTACCATCATGAAATTTGGCAGTTATAGTTCCATGTGTTATTTTAACATCAGCAAATTGACCTGTTATAGGAATATTATCAATAATTTTAGTAGCATTGAATGTATTATAATAATCGGCTGCTTGAAATCCGAATAATTTTTCAAATTTACTACCTACACGTTGCTTATTTAAGCGGCCGTAGGTGTCAATCATTAATACTGGGCAATCAGCAACTAAACGCCCTCCTCGTTCAACAAAACTCATTAAAGTATCAATGGCTGCCTCATCTAATGCAACAACAAAGGGCAGATAAATAATTGGATAACGATCTATTAAACCAGCTGTTAAATCGCGCTCTGTTACATATTCAAAAGGAACGTTATTATCCACAAGTGTTCTTGAAATACCAATTTTAGCTTGCGAATGATACTGACGGAATTGCTTATCCCACATGGTTGTGAATACAGCCGTATTTAAAGGATAACTGCCCATAGATAAACGCCCGAGCATGGCTTCATTCTCCCATGAATAGAGTATACCAACGGTGGGTTCATCTAGTGCGTCCCATAATTCAAAACGTTGTTCCTGAATTTTCTTTGAAATATTTCCAACAGTAATGGCACGTGGTGATGGTTTCCCTTGATTATCTGCTAATGCATATTCACCAACTTCCCAGCCTTCGCCTCGTGAATTCCACATCCATAATCCTACTCCCTTTAAACCCGCTGCTAAATAAGAAAGCATGAGCTGCGTCATGCGCCCTTCATCAACTGTATATTGATCATAACCACTCCACTGCGTTGGACCACCTGTTGACTCCCATGTAGCAGCCCATCCGCCTTTAAACATGTCAGCGATGGTGCGAGCTTGAAAATATGCAGGACGAACCATTTCACCATCAATTAAGAAAAAGTGATGTGCCAAATGAATAGATGAATAAAACGATCCGCCTATGCGAGCTGATTTTGCTTGGCCTTCAAGATCCCATGTATTCATTGCTTGATTTTCAAAAAGCTGATGACCACCGGTACGTTCAGGCTCTAATGAATCCCAATCGTTAAACATTTTCATCATCCCTTGATAATTTTCAACAATAAGATCGGCTTGAAAACGCATAGCATCGCGATAACGACGAAAATCATGATCTACCTTTCCAGTTCCTTTTCCAAATTCATCAAAACCTTGACCTTCGAGCAATTTTGCTGCTTCACTAAAATTTGAAAATTCGCATTTGCCACAGAAACCACAATTCCATGCAACCTTTAAGGCATCAATGGTAAGATATTGTTTCTCTAACCATTTAGCAAATTCAGGTATCAATCGTTCAGGCATAAATGCATTATTACGGCCTGGCTCGCCCTTTCCTTTACCAGGAATAGGTTTCATGTGCATACGCTCAATACGAGAACGCAAAAGCGCATCTTGATATTTCAACATTCGCTCATCTGACTCAATCACTGGCAAATTTTTAGTATTAACAGCCAACTTAATTCCTAATGAATCAACAAGACGTTGAGAAATACGATCCCACCCTCCAGCACCATAATACCATGGGGTAATACCGGCATCCAGTGCGGCATAAAATACCTGCTTCTCAAAATCTGGTGCATTATCTGGTGCTGATAAAACAACTTGTTTAAGTGAAGTAAAACCGAGATCTTTTAGTACTTTGAATTCTTTTTTTACCGAATCCATATTATCACCACGCTGTTGATAATACACTACTCCTACTGGAAACGGTTTAATGCTTCTAATTTTTCCTTGCATTTGTGAGTTGTTCAGACTCCAATACAAATTCGTTTTATATGGATCAGATCCTTCACGAAATTGATTTCCTTCTATTTTATAATAACTGCTTTCGTTCTTTTTATTGCACATGGTGAAGATCAGAACAACACTAATGAGCCAAAATAGTTTTTTCATTTTCATATTAGTAATTTAGTAGATGATTATATTAATTTATTGTAATTATTTAGCCTTTGAAAGTGAGGGAGGTAATTCTTCATACCCCCAGTTTGTTGGGATATCTGTCATATTCAACTCAAGCGTTCCTCCATTAATTAACTCAGCGTGTGTAAACCATGAACGGTTTAGTTTTTTACCATTTAACACTGCTGATTTGATAAAAATATTTTTTGTAGTCAAGTTCATTGCTGTTAAAATAAAAATTTTGCCCTTGCCAACATTTATAGATATTTCGTCGAAAACGGGACTACCGATCAAATAAACATCTTGGCCAGCAACAGGGAAAAATCCCATTGAACTAAAAATAAACCATGATGACATAGCTCCACTATCATCTTGGCCTGGTATGCCTCTGCGTCCCGGATTAAATTGCTGAGATATAATAGCATGCGTCCTTATAGCCGTTTTGTCATGCCGACCAATATAATTATAAAGGTATGGCAAAAGAAAAAGTGGCTCATTAGATAACTTATAATATCCAGAATCAAAAACACGATCAAGATAACTCATAAAAAAAGAAGAGCCTCCATGGTGATTTATCAAACCCTGCATATCATGTGGCACATAACCGCTATAGGTGATCGATCCCCCCTCGTAAAAGTATGGATCATTCCAGCTGTCACCACGTTTACTATCAACAGAAAAATCGGGCAACCAAGCACCCGTTGTGTCCTTTGCCCAAAACATTTTATATGTAGGGTGAAATAGATTGAATATCTTAAGAGACTGATCCCTATATTTTTTCTGTTCATCCTCCTTCCCTAATGCCTTTGCAACTTGAGCAATGCAAAAATCATTATAAGCATATTCTAAAGTTTTAGATACTGTTCCGTCAGTAGAACGTGGGGTAATGAAACCATACTTCAAATAATCATTCAAAAATCGTCCTTTATATTTTGGCTGATCTGATTGAATAGTGGCGTTTTTCTTTATCGCTTCAAAAGCTTTTTCACGATCAAAACCCGGTAAATTTTTCACCACAGCATCGGCAAAAACAACATCCGCATTTGATCCTCCCTGTACATCAGCATAATGACCAGCAACCCATCCATCAGGAAGATAAGCATACTTATCATAAATATCTAAGAGACTATTTAAAATTTCTGTTTGTCGCTCAGGCATAATTATAGTATACAATGGCATCACACTGCGAAAAACATCCCATAAAGTATAATGCTCCCAATAATGAACACGTGAAGGATTCATTTCAGGTGATTCACCAGTAACATTTGTGGGCATAATCATTGTATTTCGTAAAGCAGAATAGAACATTTTACGATAGGCGGGACTACCGCCTTTCACTTGAATTTTTGATAACTGTTCATTCCAAATACGCTCAGCATTTTTTTGCACTTGAGAAAAATCCCAATGCGGAACTTCTTTCATATTTTCACGCGCCTTAGCGATACTCATAAATGAAATTGCAACTTTAACTAATACCTCATCTTTTTGTTTAACACGATAACGAGCATAAGCCCCAATAATAAGAGATTCCGCATTTCTGGAATTGGCCGTAAAGCTAGTATCCTTCCATGTTCCATAATTATCAAATGGAGTATTAAAATTTGCTACAAAATAAATGGTATAAGGGAGATCGCCGCCCCAACCACCTACAAATGAAGCTTCACCCTCCATTTCGGTATTTGATACAATATTTACGTTAGCACCTGTGCAACGGGTTCCTGTTAATGCATTTCGAGTATTTGTATGACTAACATCAATTAAAATATTCGCATTTAAAGAATCATTATTTGTCCAATCATAAAAAACATATTTATGAAATCCCACCTTCTCTGATGATGTTAAAAAGCATTCAACATCGCCTTGTCTGCGTGCCAATGTAACCTGATAATACGCAGCTGATGCGTACTCATTCAACTTTTTTAGCGAAGCTACATCAACAATGGTAGTTCTACCAGCCTGCGGAATAATCATAATATTTCCATATCGAGGACCACCTCCTGTTCCGCTAAGATGTGTATGGCTAAAACCAACAATGTTTTTATCAGAAATATAACCTGAAGTACTATTAGGTATTTCAACATCGGGTCCTAAACGCATCATGCTAAAAGGCAAACAAGAACCAGCAAAAACATTACCATGATCAGAACCCCAAAAGGGATCAACAAGATCAATCGTATTCAACATTGTGTCGTTTTTAACCGAATTTTTGCAGGCTAATAAACTCAAAAACACACAAAATATAAAAGAAAAACGTTTCATTAATTACTATTTTTTAATTGGTTAATTCTATTCCATATCATTTGACGATCGTGATTCACAAGAGTTACTTTTTGCGTTTTAAGTTCCAATTTAGTATAAGCAATACGCTCATCTATTACTGGATGAGTACTCAATATTTTCGTTGCTTTAAAGTCTTCGGCACTTTTTAATAATTCAAACAACTCTAACATGCCATGCTGATCAATTTTATTTATTTTAAGAATTTCAAATGCTGAGAAATCAGCCATCCGTTCAAGTTTTCGCGAATAATTTAAATTATTTAACATATCCACATTGTCAATTAATACCGAGGCAACACCATTTAAATCACCAAACATAAATGAAATAAAAAGATAACCTGCTAAATTTTTACTAAGCAGCTGTAATGAATGACGATATTTAATATGAGAAACCTCATGTGCAAGTAAAGCAGAAAGCTGTTCGGGGGAATTAATGGAATCGAGCATCTTGTCAAAGATTACAATACGCCCGCCCGGCATAGCAAAAGCATTCATATCCATACTTTTTACTACTGTAACTTTAATATTATAATTAGTTTCAAAATCAATGGTTTGTGCAAAACTATCTAGCAATTGCGAAAGTGAATCCTTTCGCGAATACTCGGTAACAAACTGTTTGTAAATGAATTCGCCCATACGCTCCTCGTATTCCAGTGGAACATTTTTTACTGCTTCTTGAGATGCCCATGGCAATACAAAGAAATATATACCTGCTACAAAGAAAATAAACAGTAAAAAAACACCAAGTAGTAAATTGAATGATCCAGCAACAGTAAGTATTTTTTTGGCTTGTTGAGAAAACAACTTACCCGGAAATTGCCAGGCTAATTCTTCGAGAAAATCCTTTGATTCCGTTTCAATAGTTTGCTGAGGAAATTTACCGTAACGAAATGTATGATTGCCTTTATGCGAAGCGATTCTGCTTATTTGATTGATATCCCAATCCAATTTATGTTCAGTTGAAAATTCATCTATATAGCGAATATGCCAATGATCACTTGTAAAATGAACAATCGCATCTTTAGCTGCAGAGGAAGCGCCATCAAAATATTTTACATTAAAATCCATACTCTTATACAAGATCAATATCTAACATATCTAATAAATCATCGCCAGAAGCATCGGTATATTCATCTTCGGTTTGTGTTATGCTATTCACATCAAAGTCAGGTGAGATACTTGTGTTATCGAACACAAAACGTAGGTTACGAATAATAATCCATGGATAAGCCATCCCAAAAGTAAAAAAAAGAAGTAAAAAATTTATGACCCATAAATTAAAAATCTTTCCTGGCTCTGCGTGTGAAATCAAGAGATATTTATTATCGCCTTGAATTACATATATTTTTGAGACATAATAATTAAAACGTTCTTTAGCATACCAAAAAGAGTAAATACCCAGCGTAATAATTGTTAACATGATTCCTATTAGATTGATCTTAAAATATTCCATACCAGTACCCGTGTATCTGAAGCGAATATTACCAAATCTGATATTATTAATTATATATGTTCTTAAATAAATAACGAGCCAACTTGAATAAATACCTATAGTTAAAACGGTGTATAAAACATGTACTAAAAAGCCTTTAAATAATTCGGATCTAATACCACGGTAACCAAAATGTATATTACGCCACGAGCTACGCGATGTACGATAACGAATAGTACCGTGAATTGCAAGTGGAGCAATTAAAATTATAAATACATAAGCAATTAACGGAATCACATTTGCCATATACGGAATACCTGTAAATGCTATGCCTGCACTAGATAGCATTAACAATATAAAAAAGCCCATCACTTTTAAATATCCTTTAAATAACTCCTCGCCAGTGCCATGAAATTCAAAACGGCTACCAGCTAATTCTGTGGCAGCATATAAAAATTTTAATTTAGCTGCTTTAGCCCACGGATAATAAATGCCGCAGGTTAATAACATTAGAATGTAATTATACATCATCAATCCAAATAACGAAGAACCTTCTCCATTGAAAGTCAATTTCGTCTCTCGCTTTTGGGTTTCTAATACTTGATCCATAAATTATTTTAAGATTTGATTAAGGGTAATATAGTCTAATTGTTTTTTAAATTCATCAGCTGAGAGATTCGAATTAGTGGTGAGATAAACTGTTTTGTTTTTTCCGGGCAGTAAATCAAAATAATTATCTGTGAAATTTCCCTCAACATTATCTGCATATAAATAAATATTTTTGGAAAGAAAATAAGTTGAAATATCTAATTCAAAGCCATTTTTACTCTTCTTAACATTAATATTAAGTTTATTTTTTGGCAACTTCAAATCTATCGGCTTCTTAAAATATAGAATATTTTGTGCTTCAATTTTATCGTTACGTATTAGACTACAATCGATATAACACTCATCACTCTTATTATTTCGTAATAGCGAATCAAGTCTAATACTATAATATACTTTTGAAGTCAACGGATCAATAGATGTCATAAACATGATACCTCTTTTCTCATTGCCTTTCATATCGAGTACCTTAATTGAAAGTTCTGCATCGATTGGCACTTGCAAATCGGAAATAACAAAAACCTTAATAGTATCTTCCTCAAGAACCGGACTCACCAAAATAGGCGCATAAAAGTTTCTTGCAAAAAAATGCAATGCTTTCCAACGTCCAAAATAATCAATAGATGACCACGAAGTAACCGGCCAACAATCGTTCAACTGCCAATATAATGAGCCCATGCAATGTGGCATGAGACGGCGATAGTGTTCTACCCCGCAGCGTACAGCCTCGGCATGTGTGATTTGACTTAGGTAAACATAATAACGGAATTTTTTTGTGAAACCATAGTAATATTCCATGTACTCACGAATCTTTTGATTTCCCCAGCCTTGCTTATTATGAATGGAGAGCACTTCAGAGCGCATCTTCTGTCCAAAATTTGCAGGATCGTAATCTGAACTTCTATCTTCTTCGGATGTAAAATATAACATCGTTTTCCAATCAGGGAAAGACTGATGACCAAATTCGCTTACAAATCGAGGTTTTGATAAAAGATATTTTTCATAGGGTGGTGCTCCAAAATGCACACTCCAATCATGCATATCACCACGTGATGGATCATTGGGAGCAATTTCATCACTCTCTGATGTAGGTGAACTTCGCCAATATGAGCGTGAAGGATCGTATATTTTAAGCATATTTGGTATCATATCCCAAGTAATCTTTTTATAGTCGGTCCAAACAGAGGGTGGATTTTTAGTATTCCAACCACGCTTCCACATCCACTCACCTTCATTATCGCCACACCATAATACAATGGATGAATAATTACGTAAACGTTTTATGTTATACACAACTTCTTTGGTCACATTATTGAGGAAGCTAGAATCAACTTTATACATTTCATTCCCAAACATAAAATCTTGCCACACCATTATACCCAAGCTATCACATAGCTTATAAAAAATATCATTTTCATATATACCGCCCCCCCATGTACGAATCATATTCATATTTGCACTTACCGCATTGTTTAGTAAACTACGATACATTGCAGGAGTAGCTCTATCAAGCATATTGTCGAGAGGTATCATATTCGCCCCTTTACAAAAAACAGGGATATCATTTAACTTAAAATAAAAACTTTTTCCAATAGCATCTTTCTCTTGATTTAACTCCACTTTTCGAATAGCAAAAGAAAACCGTTCTTCATCAACAACATCTTTTCCCTTTCTTAATTGTGCTGTTATTTTATACAATGGCTGATTTCCATAGCCAACAGGAAACCATCTATCAGGATTTTTTATCTCAAGGGGAACACTATATACATGCGTACCTTTTTTTACTCTAATACGACTCATATTAATTTCAAGCTGTACATCCTTACTAGCACTAACATATGCCAGCGATCTAAAATTTGCATCACTTGTAATTTCAAAATTAACTTGATAAATTGCTTTATCTTTTGCTACACTAATTGGTAACATTTGTATATTATCAATACGAGCATGATCCCATGTTTCAATACGAAATGGTTTCCAAATACCACAGGTTACCATGCGCGGACCCCAATCCCAACCGTAATGATATGGGGCTTTACGTGTAAGCTGACAAGTTCCTTGTTTATCATTAACTGAAGGGAGTCTTTGTGGGAGCGCATCTCTAAAAGGAATCATCTTTTCAACCGCCGATTCAAAATAAACGCTCAACTTATTACCATGTTCCTTCAAAATACCTGTAACATTTAAGCGATAACGAATAAACATATTATCGGTTTGAGCAATAGTATCGCCATTAAGCACGATAGTTGCATAGGTATCTATACCATCAAAAACCAATTCCTGATGATTCTGTACAAGAACGTTTTTATCAACATCAAAAATGGTAATATATTCCCAATCTTTTTTCTCAACCCATTGTATTTTTAATTCATTGTCACGATAATACGGATCAGGAATTCTACCTGCTCGCAATAGGTCAGAATGAACATTACCAGGGACTTTAGCGGGCATCCAATCTCCTGAATCTACCTGCCAAAATTTCCATTCTGAAATAATGGGCCATTCTTGTTTTTTTCCAATTTTAGTACATGATGAAAACAAAAAAACAAAAGCACAAAACAAAACTATTTGTATTCTCATAGGAAATGTTTATTTTAAAAGTCTTTTATATAATAAGCTGCTTCGCAAATCGGGTGCCACATTTGAGGTACGAATTATATGAGTCATTTTTTTATGCCATTCAATATCTCGCCACATACCAACAAACTGTGGACCACAAAAATTACTTGTTGCAATAGCCAACCAACGCTCCGTTTTACAGGCCTCTTCAACACCAATTACACAAAGCTCTTTTACATAATCCCAAGGCAAAAGAGGCCAATCTTTATAATCAACAACACCCCAACATTCTGTTGTTCCTAATGGCAATTTAGATTGCACAGACCACTCCGCAGCATACTTAATCTGATCTGTTAAAATTACATTCCAATAAGCAGGACGTTTACGATAAGCTGATTCTCCAAATTGCTGCATGTTTTTAAAACCAATATCATCAAAGCGCTCATAATTATAACCCACTTCATTGTAGAACTCGCGCTTATTACCTGAGACCATCCAAATATGTGGTTCTAATAAATCAAGCATATTTAACTGTGCCTTATCTTTTGTGGTGGAACTGATTGAACCCGTAAATGAAAAGGTATATGGGAGGTCTGGATATTTCTGTCTTAAAACATCAATAGATTTTGACATCCATTCTTTAGATTTCTCCGTATGCCATCCAGTCCATGTTGCTCCAGCAGGCTCATTCACAAAGAATGGACACCATGCGGTACCAGTCCATTCATTGCACAAATCAACATAAAGAATAGCATCCATTAGGCCAGCAGATTGAATTATATCAAGCACTTTCAACCAAGCTTGTCCAAGTTTTTCAGGGGTATCAAGCTTCATACGAACATCATCTGTATCTTCACGAAACCATGATGATAAGCCTATTTTAATCTTTCGATCAGCACATTTCTTTAAGAAATCTATGAAAGAAGGCATTAACGTGACTTTATTAGGAGCCGGACTACCCCAATCTTGAGTATTCCACCAAGGAATCAATGAATACTCTTTAGATGGGTCGTTATAAAAGAAATGAGGAAAGGCATCCATCCGAATGGCATTATAACCGCGTAATGTGAGCTCGTTCAATGCCAAATCCCAATCCTCATAACCAGCCCCTGGCCAGCGTCGCTCAAGCCATGAAAACTCCCACATAGTAATTGCTACAGGCTTTCCTGGTATACTCTTGGATGATGGTGCATTCTCTAAAATAGTTGCTCCTGAAACAGATGCTTTTGATAATATAGGAATTGCTCCAAATGCCAAACTTGAGGTTAAAATAAAATTACGTCTTTTCATAGTGCTTTATATCTGATTGTTACATAATCACGCCCTAAATATCATGAAGCTAATATAGATATTTTGGGCGATTTATTAATGAATTAAATTCATTTGAGGTAATACAAACTAAAAACCAACATTAGCGTTATCACTATCAAGATCATATCAGTGAGGATATCTCTCAAAAAAAAGAAATCTACTAAAACAATATTCTTCAAATATGCAATAATTATTAAAACTGAAAAATTTAAACACTTTGAGGCATCAAACATAAAATAGTATTTATGTTTCTTTTAAAAATAGCGGCAATAACTAGCAAATTCATTACACAAATGCTTCGAGAGTTCGCGCATAAAAAATATCAATGAAGTAGTACAATATTTAAAATCAAAGGCTGTGATTTTGATATGCCACAAAAGAAAGACTTTCCTGATATTTCTGAGAAAACATAGAAAAACTTTTTATTTACATTAATCGATATTTCATGCTTTCATATTTTTGATAAGATAAAAACAAAAGAACCACAAGTGTTTTTTAAAGAAATCAATTTTTCCTGCTTCCTAAAAAGCCTGAAATAGTATGGATTAGTATAGCTGGCATTCATCTAATGAATTGGTACCCGCAAAATAAATTTGCGGGAAAGCGCTCTTCAAATAAACGAATAAAACATAATGAACGAGCGACGAACTATAATTTACCTTCGCATAACATTAATGAAATAGATACATACAGATTTTTTTCTTTATCGCTTAACTATATTATTTAATGCAGGATGCTTGGAGTATTTCGCACCCAGATACTCTCAGCTAATTCTCTATATAATAATGCATTGCAAACTTAAATATAAAATAACAATATAAATGACTAGCTTTAGGTGCTAAAAATATCAGATTTAAAAATTGATTTAATACATAACAAATAGCAAAACGATTATGAATACAGAAAACAAATGTCCAAAATGCAATTCTGAAAATACTTATTCCGACGGCAATTTATGGGTTTGCCCTGATTGTTTTCACGAATGGGATCCTGCTGAAGCATCACAATCCGCTCAAGAGGAATCACCAACTGATATTTATAAGGATGCTAATGGAGTAATTCTTTCGCACGGCGATACTGTTAGCTTAATAAAAGATCTTAAATTAAAGGGATTTCAATCAAGCATAAAAAGTGGCACAAAAGTAAAAGGAATACGCTTAGTTGAAAGTAACGATGGCCATAATATTTTATGTAAAATTGATGGCATAGGTGCCATGTATTTAAAATCTGAATTTGTTAAAAAAATATAAATGCAAATACCTCCTGCTCAATTCAATCGATATTAGCACTTATTATGTCTTAAATTGCCAGTTAATTCTAAATTCAATTGTGAATTTAGAATTAACACAACAAACAATTCTAACAACAATACTATTTCAAAATAGTAATTTGTCCTCTCACTGGTTTTTCACTATTCCCTAAATCTATTATAAAGGGATACGAATCAATAGGTAATACATAACCATTGTATGCCCCATCCCATGGTTGAGGATAACCTTTTGCACTACTAAAAACCTCTGTACCCAAACGATCGTAAACGAGTATTCGAATGGTAGGGTATAATGTTTGTAATGTTACCCCACGTGCATTATTATTATCGCTAAATAAATTCCAAGTATCATTTTTACCATCACCATTAGGTGAAAATGCGGTTGATATTTTCATGCAAATAGGATTAAAGAATTCAACTTAAATGTCGTGAACATGACTCTACGTTTTAAAAGTAAATTTATTAATCCACGCTCACATGCTATATGGATAAGTTTCAATACAGATACTTACTATAACACAATTTCTTTTTCTGATAAATGCTGCTATCGATTTACAACACAAAAAATCACTGGCATTAATCTGGACGGCAAGTACTCCGTCAATAGTGCTTATGGTATTGACTTTAAAGAAGGTTGGAATGAATATGAACTCACCATCCAAAATAAAACATTACGTATTAAGATAAATAATAATTCAATCACTACTTTCCCATTTACTGAAAACATTGGCCAACTTAAAAGTGTCATAATAACTTCAAAATACAATGAGCGCCAATGATGATTTTGAAATCATCAATAATCATGACTCAAACATCATTTATCACAATTCATTTTCCAAATAAAAAAATGTTTGTCTGTATTTCTAATGTGACTTTAATATAATCCATTAAAGTCTCTTATTACTATTGCATACAAGCTTTTACTTTGCACAATGCCTATAATATCATTTTTTTAAAACAGCAGTTCTTATCAATCCACCAACCCCAGCTAATCAGCTATATTTAAATACATTAACCCAATACACCTTGCATATTCTATCATCTTCGTCCTAAAATATCTCATAAAAACCAAAAACTTTATATCTTTATCCCTCTAAAAAATAAAACCAAATAGAAAACAATATGGAAGCCTCTCAAAATAATAGCATTAACAGAGCTTATCTCTATCCCATCCTACTTTCATTCCTCTGCATGGGTTTTGGTGATGCTGTTGGCCCCTTGGTTGGTTTAGTAAAAGACAGCTTTAACCTCTCCTACTTCATGGCCCAAATGCTATCATTCATGGGTTTTATTATGTTCGGATTACTTTCCATCGCACTCGGATTATTACAAGATCGTAAAGGCAAAAAATACATACTCATTATCGGCCTTAGTGTTGCTCTACTTGGTTTACTACTACCCATTGCCAATGGCATGTTTGGCCCCAAGGTTATTATTGACGGATCAGCACAATTTAAATTTTATGTTTTATTAGTAGCCATTCTTTTTTTAGGAGCTGGAAATGCCATTCTGCAAGTAGCGGGAAATCCAATCATGAGAGATGTTTCAGCCGATGGGCACTATTCGAGCAATCTCTCGTTAGGCCAAACCATTAAAGCAATCGGCTCGTCATTAGGTTTTCTGATTCTTCTTTTCGCTGCTGCCTACTTCGGTTTCGATTGGAGCATTCTCTTTCCTGTATTTTCAGTAATGATTTTATTTACCATCATCTGGGTATCAACACTAAATATTAAAGAACAGAAAGATCCTTCAAGCAAGCCAGCAACATTAGCATCCTGCCTCACGCTCCTCGCAAATCCCTACGTTTTAATGATGGTATTCGGTATATTTATATATGTAGGAGCCGAGGTTTCCATGTCGAGTGGAGTACCAATGCTTATGAAAAAACTTTTCGGTCTCGATAATTTTGGCTTACTAATTAGTTGGGCATTATTTTTCCTCCCAATACTAATTGGTCGTTTCATAGGTTCTTTAATACTTCGAATTCTATCACCAGCGCGCTTTTTACTTATCACTTCAATTGTTGCTTTTATTGGTATCGTTCTTTTATTAACTGGTAATAAAGTAATCGTTTTCTCTGGTATTTTTTTAATAGGTCTCGGTTTAGCAAATATTTTCCCTCTCATCTTTTCCATTACCATTGATAAATTACCAGCACGTGCAAATGAGCTATCAGGACTCATGGTAACAGCCATTGTAGGAGGAGCTTTTATTCCCCCTATTATGGGATTCATTGCTGATAAAACATCCATTCTCATCGGATTTGTTGTTCCTTTAGCGTGTGTTGCTTATCTATTAATGGTGGCTGTCGTTAACATAGTAAAAAAATAAACCCATAAATACATCATAAATTATGCAAGAAATTAGTGTAGGAATCGATATAGGTGGAACAAACAGTGCCTACGGTTTAGTTAATAAAAATGGCAAAATCGTATTTCAAGATAGTATGCCAACAAGAGGGTATGCGAAAGTAGAAGATTTTGTAAAAGCGCTATCACTTAAAATAAATGATGCAATAAAAAAAGCTGGCGATGTAAAAATAATCGGTATTGGCATTGGTGCACCAAACGGAAACTATTACACAGGCACCATTGAATATGCTCCGAACCTCGAATGGAAAGGCATCATTCCATTAGCAAAAATGTTTCAAGAAAGTATGGGCGTACCAGCAGTATTAACTAACGATGCAAATGCCGCCGCTATTGGCGAAATGATTTATGGCGGTGCTAAAGGCATGCGCGATTTTATTGTTATAACTTTAGGTACCGGTCTCGGTAGCGGGATTGTTGCCAACGGAGATGTAATTTATGGCTTCGATGGTTTTGCTGGCGAAGTTGGTCACACCTTAGTATGTACCGAAGGGGGCCGCGAATGTGGCTGTGGTCGCAATGGCTGCCTCGAAGCTTATGCTTCTGCAACAGGCATTCGGCGTACCGTTTTTGAACTATTAGGAACAACAAATCACCCAAGCGTTTTCCGTGATGTTACATTCAATAATCTAACCGCTGCAATGATTAGCGAGGCTGCTTTAAAAGGCGATAAAATTGCGCAAGTGGCATTCGAATCTACTGGTCGTATTCTGGGTATTAAACTTGCCGATAGTGTTGCATATACCACACCTAAAGCCATCTTTCTCTTTGGCGGTTTAGCTAAAGCTGGCAATCTTATTTTTGAACCAACCATTCGTCACTTCGAAGCTAACTTACTTAACATTTACAAAAATAAAATCAAAATTCTTCCATCAGAACTAAATGAATCAAATGGTGCCATTCTTGGTTCAGCCGCTCTCGTTTGGAAAAATATAAATAATGAATAATGAAGAAGCCTAAAAATAGGCTTCTTCATTATCACTAACTCACAATAAAAATGAAAAAACACGCCCTAATAGTTGCCGGAGGATCGGGCACCCGTATGGGAGCCGTTATTCCTAAACAGTTTCTGCATCTGGGTGTGCAGCCAATTCTCATGCATACTATGCAATGCTTTGTACACTATCAACAAAATATTGAACTTGTAATTGTACTGCCCGAACATCAAATTGATTATTGGAAGGACCTTTGTAAAATCAATAATTTTACTGTGCCACATAAGGTAACGGCAGGTGGCGAAACACGATTTCATTCCGTTAGAAAAGGACTTGACTTATTATCAGGTGAAGGCTTTATTGCTATTCACGATGGCGTACGCCCATTCGTGAGCCGCATTACCATTGGCCGATGCTTTGATGCTGCTCAACAATATGGATGTGGCATTCCTGTTATTGAAATTAATGAATCTCTAAGAATAGTTGATAAAGTCAACAAAAATCACTTCATTGATCGCAATTCAGTAAAGATCATACAAACGCCTCAAACTTTTCAGTTATCTCTTATTCGTGACGCCTACCAGCAACATTTCGATGAAATATTTACGGATGATGCTTCGGTATTTGAATCAATGGGGCATCAAATACATCTCGTTGAAGGCAATCAGGAAAACATCAAAATTACCACCCCCTTCGATATGGTAATGGCTACACATTTCATAGGGACTAAGATATAGAGACATTCTCTATATCTGAATTGGTTTACTAATTTAATGGAATTGAAGCATTGCTTTTACAAGATGAACTTTCAGTGATAAAAAAAATCCTTAATACAACCAAGCATCTACATAAATATACTTCGCTGCACATACTTAGTGTCCTTGTGATCTCTGTGAACTCCTTCTTGAAAAATTACTTCTTACTACCTTTTACGTTCTCTGCAACTGCTTCTGCTATAAGTTTTGCTCCGGCGGCATTGGGATGAATCATATCCGGAAATAACTCCGGTCTCCCTTCAAGCACTGGATATAAATTTATAATACTTGCGCCCGTGGCATCAGCTACACTCTTAATTATTACAGGCAAATCATTCTTAACAATTTCTATATTTATATCCCATCGCATTTCGTTAGCTGGTACAGGATAACACACAAATATTTTCTCAACACTCTTCATGTTCTTAAAAATATTTATCATAGCAATATAATCGTCATCAAATTCATCTTTAAAAGCCCAGTTGTATGATTTGCTATCATTAGTTCCTAGCTTTATAACAACAATATTTGGTGCAAATTCTAATGCGCTTAAAAAAGCATTTTCTTTACAATACGGTTTGTTTCCTTTTTTTAGCATGGTTGCGCCGCTTACACCAAAATTCTTTACATTATAAACATTACCTAACATTTTTTGCATCTGTGCTGGGTAGCTTAAACTATCGCGTCCTTCAATAGCAGCTCCGTAGGTAATGCTATTACCAATACATGCAACACGAATCTGCGCATTTAATAATCCTGTAATAAGGATTGCCAAAAAAAATGATACTGTTTTTTTCATAAATAATAATTTTAATTTGCTGAAAAATCTACTTGTTCTTGTACTCGCCGCAACTATATAATATTCTTGTTTTTTAAAACAAACTATTCCCTCCAAAGTACAACCAAAGTCTCCCGTCCACCCAAACTCGCCGTTAAACTACCTGCATTAAATTTATCCGCCTTGCCATAAATCACTTCAGCTTTTAAAACCACCGTGTTTTTTAATTTAACAACCGTAGGCTTCATACTGCCATTAGTAATAATGGTGACATAATTATTACCATTCTTAAGTGTATTTAACATCACGTTTTTATATTGTTTATCAAACACAAAAGGCAATTGAGCTGCAACTTGTTCGCATTGTATGGATGCAAAATTTGAGAGTGCTGCATTATCAAAAAGCCATGCACCAAGAGATATCATTGAAGGAACCCATACCACCTCGCCTGCGCCAATTTTATTTCGCATTGCGGTAATCGCTCCATTTGATGTTGCAAGCGCCTCGCCTGATATGGGTACGATTTCACTCATCCACATGTGAACCGGAAAATTCATTGGTGGAATATTCATCTTTAACCCAAATGAATCTGCTATTAGCTTTATCTCTTTAACATCGCCACCCAAAAGGCCTCGCATAGGATTGCCTGTCTGCAAAACATTATGCTCATTTTCATCAAAATAACCTGTTAAATCGGAGACGATAAGCTTATTCCCATTATAAACAAATTGCTCCATGATAGGGATCAAACTGCCACGAACAGAAACAGCATGTGCGATAACAGCTATTTCACCCTGCTTGTTTTTCCAATCGTATTGATCAATTTGTTTTAGCTCAGCAGAAATTCCCAGCTCTTGTAAAGCAATAAAATAGGCCATTACCGATTTAATATGTGCTTGCGCTTTTCGTGCTTCAATATCTTTAAAATTATCTTTCCTTGCCAAAATAAGCATCGTCTCGGGACTTAAGAGAATGGTTACTTTAGAATTTACAGGACTAGCATTTTTAAAAAAATCACTATTTGCATTTAGTGTTTTAGCGATGCTACTTGCCTCCTCTAATCTATCAGAAGGCTTATCGAAGAAATCAAGTAATGACCATTCGCCTGATTCGCCTCCATCCATTCGCCAGTTCAGACACCAAAAAATAACATTCTGTGCACCTGAGCCAACCCCAGTCCACACCCATTGTGAAATATCATTACGAGTAGGACATAAAGGATTACCTCCGCTATATGTATTATTACCGCCCTGCAATTCAGATACCCAAAACGGCTTAGGCTCAATAGCTCCTTTTATTATTTTACATACTGCCGATACTCCATACGCATATTGGTCACGCTCAAACATAGAGAAATGCCATGAAGGATGAATACTTGCCCCTAAAGATGAAAGAAACGTACCCCATGCTGGTAAATCATATTTAGGTAAGATATCAAAAATACCATGTGGATTGACATGCAAAGGATGCACTGTATCAATAGCTCGTATATTTGAAGCTATCCACGACATATACCATGTCATGTGGTCACGCCAAAACCAGCTCCAATCGAGAAAAGGGGCAGGACGTGTAAAACCACCCGAGGCATCCCAACTGGCATCATACGTTATTAAATCGAAACTCAAAAAAGCAGTTAACCAAGCATGATTTAATGAATCAATGGTACTATATTTTTTCTTCAACCACTTTTTATAACTAGCCATCGCTAATTCATCATGTGAATTTAATTGGCCTGGCTCGTTCATTAACCACCAATTATCTAATGCCGAATGATCTTTATAACGTTCAACCACCTTTGCCAAGTATTTTGCACCCATATCAAGTTGCTTCTGTGTTTGCGGAATTCGGCCATCTTGATCAGAATACCAAAACTTAGGATCTAAAAAGGCGGGGCCATGATTCACGGTGAGCGTTGCCTCAATTTTAACATGGTATTTTTTCGCCGCATCAAAAGCTGCATCGTACAGTGTAAAATCGTACACTCCGGCTTTACGTTCAATATAATTCCACATAATAAATAGCCGGGCCACTGGCATACTGCTTTCTGATAAAACACGAAACCAAGTATCAATTCGTTCTGGTTTTTGACCGGGTTCAATCCATATTTCAGCGCCTATACGAGGCTGTGCAATACTTAGCAAAGAGCTAAAAAATAGGATAATAACCAATGTATGTGTTACTTTGTTCATAATTTATTCTGATTAGTAATTAGTTGTAAAAACATAAAGAGATCCATTAATTTTATAAATATTTTTTCGCAAATTCGCATAAAAAAATCAGCATTAAAACCTGTTGAATAAGCTATGAATAATAAAACTGCGAAGGCTTTAACAACGCTCAGCCACCGAGTATTTTTAGTATTTTACCCTTCATGCTAAAAAGCCAGCCAACAAATAATTTATTATTTACAATCAGTATTGGCTTCAGTAACTATTTCTATCTGATCCTCACTAAGTAACTTATATAAAATGGTATCGGATTCAATATCATTCAAACTTATAAACCCCATAGAAATAGCTCTATTCATATTGATAATCAACGAATCTTTTAAATTTTGTTGAGCATAAAAACGAGACTTTAGAAAGAAGCGATCGGGATTATTTGTATCACACAATGCATACAATTGCGAGAAATTGTTAAATGAAATAATATCATTTTCTTTAATAGCGGCAGAAAGTTTCATAAAACACATCATACTCACAAAGCCTAGCAATCGTTTATAAGGCGCTGTTTTTATATTGTTATTTGAGGTATCGGTTTTATGCTGAATTACCTTAAGCTCGTTCTGCCACCAATCAAAACTTTTTGAATCCATTGCATTATAATAAGCTATTTTTAGTTTCTGTTCTAATTCATACTGTCTTTGCAGTTCGCTCAGATCGCTTTGCACTTCTTGGTCAGAATTATAATCCATCACTATTTCAGTAAAGTGTTTTTCAAAACGTGTTCCATTAAAAAAAGATACTGCATAATAAGTACTTTGATTTGATAATAATTTATCACCGTCTAAAAATTGCTTTTTTATTAAGGCTTGTAAGCGTTTTTGACAAATGCTCATTGCGTTTTTAGTTTCCTTTGCGTCTTTATTATTTTGTATATTAAACCATAAAAGTGCATCTTCAAAAACGGCTGCTGGCGGAAATTCATGAGCACCAGCAAAAACTTTTAAGCAATGACGCAGGCCTAATTTATCAGCCTGTAAGTCGAAATCAAGTACTTCATGAAAGTTCAAATCATTTAAACCTACCACCGAAAATAAGGCTGGCATGTTTTGCTTCTGACCCAGATCGGCAGAAGCAGCACACAAAATGGCTCCTTTAAACTCATTCGTTTTAAGGGCATACAAACCTGCCACACGTGCACCACCGCTAAAGCCACAAAGATAGCGACGTGTTGGATCAATGTTGAACTGTGCCTCTGCCTCCTGCAACATTGAGGCAATAATTAATTGCATATTGGGATTGTTATTTGACGCATTATCGGATGCAACCACAATAAAATGATAACGTTCGGCGGCTACGGCAAGTCTGTTAACAGCCATTCGTCCGCGAGCGTGTGCATCAATGACATAAATTACCGGTAATTTTTTTTCTAATTTTGCTGCTGAGGGTACATACACCTCTATGGCCCAAGCAGAATTAGCTTTACAAACAATATGTTGAACTTCATTTATCGAAAGGTCATCAGTAACATCTATTGTATTGCTACATGAATAGAATACTGAAACCAATAAAAAAATTATTATCTGAAATATCAAGCGAAAAGAAGGAAGTATATTCATTTCAAAAATTTTACCCTAAAAATTCGATTCTAAAATAATAAAAAAAATGAAAACAGATCCTAACATTGACCTTAAAGCGTAAAATAAAGGCTAATGGAATGATACAGCGAAAAGTAGACAGAAGATTTGAGAACAATTTAAGCGACTCACTCAAGTACAAAGCACACAATTTTACTTGCTTTTGGATTATGATTAGAGTATCTTTGCAAAAAAGTATTTTGAATGCTGCCTACGGATTCATCAGAAATAAAGACACATATAGTAGAGCCAAAGACCTCTTCAAATGGAAATTTGGCGATGGCGATGGTGAAAGAGGAAAATGATAGCCTATCAAAAACGAACACGAATCAATCTATAAGCAGCTTACCAGTCTTATCAGCACAGGGTGTTCGTCATGCATTAACATCAACAGAGTCAATTCCAAGAACCATTCCATTCAGTAAGATGTATGGTAATGAGTGGATTATATTACTTTTTGCCCTGTCTATTATTATCTACATCTCGGTTAAACTAACGTTTACAAAATACGTTAACAATTTCAGAGAGGCGCTTACAAACTTTAATGTATCAACCAAATTGTGGCAAAATAAGAACATTCTTTTTACGCGTAGCTCCTTTTTTCTCAATATTATATTTTACCTCAACTTTAGCCTTGCAATTACAGAAGGCATTGTGTACTTTGGTTTAGTTCCGCTCAGCCATCCTATAAATATTTTCCTTTGGTGTTTGCTGATTGTGTTCACTACCTTTGTATTGCAATATTTTAATTTTATTTTTTTAGGTTTTATTTTTGGCAAGCAAGACGTTTTCTCCGAATACTCACATCAGATATTCTTAATTAATAAGAATTTAGGCATTTTTCTCTTCCCTTTTATAGTTGCTATCCCTTTTGCACCAGAGATTTTTATAAAATACCTCATCTATTTAGCCATTTTTGTTACCAGCATAATGCTGATTATAAGATTTATAAACGCTATTCAATTAATTAAACAGAAAAAACTATCGCTATTTTATAGTATTTTGTACCTTTGCACTTTAGAAATTTTACCCATCATGGTCTGTATTACTTTTGCAATGACCAGTAATTAGTGGGTATTTAGTAAATTTTCATAAACGCCTAAATTTACTGAATTGAAAATAAAAAAAATATTGGTTTCTCAACCGAAACCTGAAACAGAAAAGTCACCTTACCACGATCTTGCAGAGAAAAATAATCTGCATATTGATTTTAGACCTTTTGTTGATGTGGAAGGAATTTCATCAAAGGAATTCAGACAGACTAAAGTGGACATTCTGAGCCACACTGCTGTAATTTTCACCAGCAAAACGGCGGTAAATAATTTCTTCCGTATCTGTGAAGAATTACGTGTGGTGGTACCTGAAACCATGAAGTATTTCTGTGTTACCGAGAATGTGGCATTTTATTTACAGAAGTACATCATCTATCGCAAACGCAAAATCTTTCATTCATCGACCTTTGCAGATTTGCTCGAGCTTTTAAAGAAGCACAGTGACGAAACCTATCTGCTGCCTTTATCTGATCCGCATAAAAAAGAAATGCTTAAATCGCTCGATAAGGCAAAATTAAAATATACAAAATCAATTTTCTATCGGACCATTAGTTCAAACTTAACCGATTTGGCTGGTTTTAACTATGATATGTTGGTATTCTTCAGTCCTACAGGTATTAAGTCGTTGTTTGATAACTTCCCTAATTTTAAACAAGCAAAAATTAAGATTGCATCATTTGGCACAAGCACTGCCAAAGCAGTAAAAGATGCTGGTTTGAAACTTGACATTAAAGCTCCAACGCCTGAAGCCCCATCAATGGCGATGGCCATTGAGCAATACATTAAGAGCAATAAAGATACTGGCAAATAATGCCTTTAACCCTTTCAAAAAACGAAAGGCTCTGCAGCGATAAGCTGATGGAGAAACTTTTTGCCGAAGGAAATGTTGTGAATGCCTTCCCATACCGCATTGTTTGGATGCCTTTGCCCGATTCTTTTGAGGATATTATTAAAGTAGCTTTTACCGTATCGAAAAAGAAATTCGCTAGCGCTGTTGATCGCAATTTAATAAAACGACGAAGCAGAGAGGCATTCAGAGTTACTAAACCACATCTATTGCTTGAACTAAAAGATAGTAATCACAAATTAGCTCTTATATATATTTATACCAATAGCAAGATTATTGAATACCCTAAAATAAAAACAGCCATTGACAGTAGCATTGAAAAAATTCTTGCAAATATTAAGTAAAGTCTTTAGTTTTATTTTAATGCTCCCCATACGATTTTACAAAGGCGCCATATCACCCTACTTACCTGCCGCATGCCGTTATACACCCACCTGCTCTGAATATGCCATTGAGGCATTGCGTAAACACGGACCCGTAAAAGGCTTTTGGTTGGCGATTAAACGAATTAGCTCTTGCCATCCCTTGGGCGGGCATGGGTATGATCCGGTGCCCTAGGTTTTATTCGGACACTTCACCCGCGCTCACTTCTCCGCCACAGCGGATCATCTCCAAAAATCAGATATTTTCACCAATATTCACAAAGACAATTCATTTTTTTATATCTTAGCACACTCAAATACATGGGGGCATAGCTCAGTTGGCTAGAGCGCTTGCATGGCATGCAAGAGGTCAGGGGTTCGACTCCCCTTGCCTCCACAAATAAAAAAAGCACTATCTCTAGTGCTTTTTTTATTTGTAAACGTTGTTTTATCTTCTTGGTTTCATACCATCAAAGAACCTCTCCTTCTTATGATCAATTCACTCAACAATGCGAATAAAATTCAGCATCACATTAAATGCGTTCATAAATAAAACGAGGCAATAGTCTGATAAACCAAGCAACAAGCAACCAACGTTTGGTAATATAGGCTGTTTTTTTACGTCTTTTAATAGCGTAAAAAATTTGTTTCGCAGCTCTTTGTGGGCTACTCATCCAAAATAAATTTCCATCGGGAGCCATAGCTGTGCGTACAAAACCTGGACGAATATCGCTTACTGAAACATTCAGTTTTTCTTTTACTGATTTATGTGATAAAGCTTGTAAATAGGCAGTTTGGTAGGATTTTGATGAGCCATAGGCTGGTGCATGTCTCATACCACGTGTACCTGCTACGGAGGTGATGGCAACCAAATGACCATGTCCCTGATCTCTAAAAAAGAGAAACATTCGTGATGCTATTGCAGTAAAACCATACACATTTGTTAGCACAGTTTCTTTCTCTTTATTCCATTCTAGCGAGGAATTCTGATAACCCACCGCAGAGCTTATCACAAAGAGATCAAGACGACCTCCTAATTTTTTTATCAATTGAAATATTTTTGCAATGGCATCTTTTCTGTTACACATATTAATATGAGCACAATAAATTTCGCCACCCAATTCACGTTTCAACATTTTAAGCAAATGCATACGACGCGCTCCTACTCCAACTTTATAACCATTTGCCACAAGCTCTTTCACCAATGCACTTCCAATGCCAGAACTTGCGCCTAGTACAATGGCTGTCTTAATAGTATCTTTCATTGTTGGTCTATTAATTGACCTTGTATTGAAACTTTACCTCTTTCAACTCTTCATTCGCTTTAACCACTTTTTCTTTCAAGCTATCTTTATATTTTTTGAGTCGACTTGCAAGCGCAGCGTCTGATAGAGAAAGCATTTGAATAGCCAATATTCCAGCATTTAACGAGGCGTTTATACCAACCGTTGCAACCGGAATACCAGGAGGCATTTGTACAATAGCCAGTAAAGCATCCATTCCATCAAGCGATGCATTTATTGGAACTCCAATAACCGGAAGTTTTGTAAGCGAAGCAATCACACCTGGTAAATGTGCTGCCATGCCTGCAGCAGCAATAATTACCTGCACCCCATTGCTCTCTGCCTGAGTTGCAAAGCTTTTTACCTCCTCGGGGGTACGATGTGCACTTAATGCAAATATCTCAAATGGTACTTCCATCTCATTTAAAATCTCTGCCGCTTTTTGCATCACGGGCATATCTGATGTGCTACCCATAATAATGCTTACTCTTGCTTTCATTTGTATTTTGTTTTATTTTTGCTTAAAATTATTGCTAATTTAGTAAATCATCAACTATCATTTGATTTCTTTTACAAATTCTATCTTTTATTATTAAATTCATGCCAATGGATAAAATTAGTCTTTTAGGAAAAGATTTCCAAACCTTTATATCATCTGATGAAATTGATCAGATTACTAGTAAAATAGCATCTTCAATTGAAAATGACTTTAAAGGGCAGGAAATTCTCTTTATTGCCGTATTAAATGGTGCTTTTATATTCGCATCCGACGTGATACGTAAAATAAAACAACCCTGTAGCATCTCTTTTATAAAATGTAGCTCTTATAGCGGCACCACTAGCAGCGGTTCTGTTAAAAATCTAATAGGCTTAGATGAAGATATTACAGGAAAAACGATAGTGCTTTTAGAAGATATTATCGATACGGGGCTCACGGTATCATTCATTATTAATGAGTTAAAAAACAAAGGCGCTCACAAAATAAAAATAGCAAGCCTATTGTTTAAGCCCGAATGCTGCAAAACAAATCTTAAAATTGATTATCTTGGCAGAGAAATTCCTGACCGCTTTGTAATCGGATACGGCATGGATTTCAATGCATTAGGCAGAAATCTCGAGAGTATTTACATACAAATCTAATAATAAAATAATTTTACATTATGCTCAATATTGTACTCTTTGGCCCTCCGGGTGCCGGCAAAGGAACGCAAGCTGAAAAGCTGATTGCTAAATACAAACTGGTTCACCTCTCCACAGGCGACCTTCTTCGTAGTGAAATAGCTGCAAAATCAAAACTAGGCATGGAAGCTAAGGCTTTTATGGAAAAAGGCGAATTAGTTCCTGATAGCGTTGTTATTGGAATGATTGGTGCTCGTATTCAAAAAGAAACCGCTGCAAAAGGCTTTATTTTTGATGGTTTCCCTCGTACTACCGCTCAAGCAAACGCACTTGACGAATTACTAAATGCCAACAAAACAGCTATAAGCGTAATGATTTCGCTTGAAGTTGCACACGACGAATTAGTAAAACGCCTTTTAAACAGAGGTAAGGACAGCGGTCGTGAGGATGATAAAGACGTGAGTATTATTGAAAACCGTATTAAGGTTTACAATAAAGAAACATTGCCTGTTATTAATTATTACGCCGAACAGAATAAACACCGCGGTATAAATGGTACTGGTTCAATAGATACAATTTTTGCTGACATTTGTACAGCAATTGATACTAGCAAATAAAAAATTTCACATCAAAATAAAACAGACTTGTCAAACATGACAGGTCTGTTTTATTTTAAATATACTATAATGTCTGAAACAAATTTTATTGATTACGTTAAAATACTTTTCAAATCAGGGCACGGCGGTGCTGGTTCTGTTCACATGAGACGTATCAAATACTTTCCACTTGGCGGCCCCGACGGCGGTAATGGTGGTAAAGGTGGCAGCATTATATTAAAAGGTAACAAGCAATTGTGGACACTTTTGCATCTTAAATACACCAAGCATATTTATGCAAAAGATGGCGCTGGTGGTACTGGAGATAATTCAACAGGAGCTAATGGCCCTGATATTATTGTTGAAGTACCACTGGGAACTATTGCCAAAAATCCGGAAACAGAAGAAAAAATAATTGAAATTACCGAACACGGTCAGCAAATAGTTTTAATGCCTGGTGGTCGCGGTGGTATGGGAAATGCCTATTTTAAAACAGCAACCCATCGTACGCCACGTTTTGCACAACCTGGTGGCGAAGGTCAAGAAGATTGGGTAGTACTCGAACTTAAAGTATTAGCTGATGTAGGTCTTGTTGGTTTCCCTAATGCAGGTAAATCAACATTGCTTGCTTCGGTAACAGCGGCAAAACCTAAAATTGCGAATTATCCTTTTACTACTCTCGTACCTAATTTAGGTATTGTTAAATACCATGGCGATAGCTCTTTTGTTATGGCTGATATACCTGGCATTATTGAAGGGGCACATGAGGGTAAAGGCCTTGGACTTCGATTTCTACGACACATTGAACGTAATTCAGTACTCTTGTTTATGATCCCTATTGATAGTCCAAGTATCAAAAAAGAATATAAAATACTGCTCAACGAACTTGAAAAGTACAACCCTGAATTACTTGACAAAACACGCATCTTAACCATTTCAAAAATAGATACTGCTGATGAAGCATTATTAAGAAATGTTAAGAAAAAACTTCCCGATGTTGATACCGTATTCATTTCATCGGTTACAGGCGAAGGTCTAGATGTCCTTAAAAAACGCTTGTGGACAGTATTAAACGATGAAGCATGATTGAATATCTGTTGAATATAGATAAGAAACTCTTTCTATTTATCAATGGAAATAACAACTCAATTTGGGATACTATCTTTGTTTTCGCTTCAGGAAAAAAAGAATGGATTCCAGTATACCTTCTTCTATTAGCACTGCTTATATATAAGTATCGGCAAAAAAGTTACATACCAATTTTTACTATAATTCTTGCTGTTATTTTAGCCGATCAAATTTCGGTACATTTATTTAAAGATATTTTCCAGCGACTTCGCCCTTGTCATCAGCCTGAATTAAATGGCTTGATCCATTTAGTAAATAATAAATGTGGTGGTCTGTTTGGTTTTGTATCATCGCATGCCGCAAATTCATTTGCAGTTGCCATTCTATTGGCCTTTTATTTACGAAAAAATTGGATTAGCATATTACTCATAGTATGGGCAGCATTTGTTTCGTACTCCAGGATTTATTTAGGAGTACATTATCCTGCCGATGTATTTTGCGGAGCACTTCTAGGCTCCCTTCTCGCTTGGAGATTGTATGTGATACAGCAACGATTCATACATATTAATTAAAAAGCTGTGTATGCTATTTTACCAAAGCAAAAGTGATGATCCTGCCCTAAATCTTGCAACAGAAGAATATCTCTTTGAAACAACAAATGAATCCATTTGCTTTCTATATATCAACAAACCTGCCGTAATCATTGGACGCAATCAGAATATTTTTGCTGAAGTAAACCATCCCTTTGCTCAAAATAATAATATTGAAATATACCGACGATTAAGCGGCGGAGGTACTGTATATCATGATCACGGCAACCTAAATATTTGTTTTATTCGTTCTAACAAATTTAATAAGCAAACAGAACATAAAGAATATTCTGACATACTTATCGGGTTTTTAAAAACCTTAGCACTAGATACGCGCTATGATGGCAACAACAGCATTTACATGGGTAATACTAAGATAAGCGGAAATGCAGAACACATAAGCAGAAACAAGATAATGCACCACGGAACTTTGCTCTTCAACTCCAATTTATCAATAATGTCAAACATTCTTAAAAGTCCTGCCATTATAAATGATAAGGCTGTAAAATCTACCCCCGCAGAGGTTATAAATATTAAAACACACACGTTTATTAAAACAATAGAGGCATTACAAGATGAAATTAAGAAATATATTTCCGTTCATATTGGAGCTTTAAAACCAATAAATATAAACGAAAAAGCGAAGAATCAAATTTCAACGATTGCTAAAAACAAGTATCAAGCATGGGATTGGAATTACGCTTCTGGTCCAACATTTAGCTTGAAAATACAAGAAACCATTATATTAAATATTGAAAAAGGTATCATCAAATCAGTTGACTCTCCTGAGCTTGAAATTCAAAAATTACTAAGTAACTGTAAACTGCTGAGAGAAAATCTCGATAAGGCATTAATCAGTAGGAATAATATACGAGAAGAAATTAGACGCTTTCTGTTCTAGTTTAAAGCTTCTTTATAAAAGATAGAATACCAATTCCCGACCCTTGTTTTCCTTCCTTAAATGATATAAACACATGATATACGCCTGTTTTCTGACATGAAAAATCGAATGACGTAAACATTTGAGCACTCGATTCAAGGTAGTTACTAGCAATCATTTTAGTAGTATCAAATAAACGAATGATTCCTTCACCAGGAGAGTCTTCTGCATTACATATTGAAAATCGATATAAAGTACCACCACTCAATACCATTGAAAATTTGGCAACAGGCTCTTTTTCACCTGGGCCAGCAGCTTGCAACTCAACAACAAAATCTTTAAGGTATGTTGCATCATCACCAGCTTTCGAGGCGCACATATCTACCAGCACATCTTGTGGCTGAGCAAATACATGAATGGGATAGCCAGATAAAGCAAGAACTACCGCTATAACATTCAATACCCTTTTCATATTCATAATAATTTATTACTTAAGGTTGATCAGTTTATTTCTCACTAACTCAGTTTTGGCAATAATTTCCTTCATCTGCTCTGGAGTCACATTTGCTGTGCTTTTCTCATGTTGTATGATGGTTAATCGACCATCCTTAACAACAGATTCAGGTTCACCAACTTCTATAGTTATTTTAATATTATCAAATTCGTGTTTTACAACCTTTATATCAACAATAAGATCGGCTATAAATTTATCTTGTTTGTAATTTTCCAATATCAACATCAACTCACTCATAATCATTTTTTGCTCACCAATAGATTGAATAAGTCTTTCCGTTGGATGTGCTTTGGCTACTTGAGTGCCTAAATAAAGACCTTCAATCCAAACTCCCGCTATCATTATTGCAGAAAGATTACTTCTTTTATTTTTACGCAAATAAGAGTCCATCTTATTGAAACTATGAACAGAAATGTACATCATAGAATCAAGGTTTGAACTATTGCTCGCCAAACGTTTTAGTGTGCTAAAATCAAAAAACTGCCCAACATTCACCCCATCCGCTAATGTTTTGATGGCGGATATATATTCAAGTACAGCGGTTGTTTTGTTATACATATTGATATAACCCAGATCAGCACCAAATACTCCTAAATTAAAAGCTTTGGTATAACTTGATGCATAACTGTCAACATTATCCGTAGTAGCAACATAATCTTTATTAAAAGGAACGCCCAAACTCTTAATCAGAGCAGCCATTTCAACTGGTGATGCAATATTCTGTACAATATTCTCCATAGCCTCTGAAGAAACCTCTAAAGGCTGATCTTGTCCTTGGGTAAGTGAATCAGGAATGTCAAATGAATCCTTTTTACTACTGCATGAATTGCATGAGGTAAATAGCACTGAACCAATAATAATACATATCGAAATTAACAACCTGATCATGATATAATCTTAGTAATTACAAATTTAGCAATTTTAATAAAAAATCATAGTTCACACTATGCTTTTTTTCTCAAATACTCCCATTAATCGTTTTAATAGCTCATAGTACAATGAAAAATAGAAAAAAACTGTAAATAACCATATTACGATCATATTAAACCAAAATGTGTCATAATAATTTCCCATAAAATGTTTTACAGGTGCATAAAAATGAGCCCTTAAGTCGAAATATCCTCGCACCACCGGATATTGAAATACAGGATCGGTTTGTTGTACCAGCTCGAAATTATTTTCAATAATCTTCTTCTTTTCGAACACTTTCTTCACTAAGTCTGATACACTTTCATTGTAATAAGCATCATATATTTCGGTATAAAGTTTTTCGTCTTTTGTAAGCATGTGCGATAAAACTTTTTCTTTCTTCGCAGTAGCTTCCTCAAATAAAGTTGAATAATACAGGCTAACATTATCGAGATAGTCACGTACCTCATAGGCTACATCAATATTAAAAGAGTCTACATTTAACTTTGACAAAAAACTAAATTTATGTAGTTTATTATTCTCCGATTCACGTGACACTTCATACTGCACTAATTTGAGAGCATCACCAGTATTAACTATCTTATTCTCTTTCTTCAACTCGCGAATACAATCATCAAGTCGTTTTTGTGTTTCAGGAATACAATAAACTTGCTTAAAATCAGCAATACTGATATCTCTTTCATATTCATAAAAATAGGATTCGTACTTGTTATCCTTAAATTGTTTTACCATAATTGCTTCATAAGACCATTTAGTTGGCATAAGTTCTGCAATTAAAGGAACCTTTGAAACGCTACTAATAGTTCTATTTAATTTATCAAACTCAAACATTGCCCCACTTAGTACCATCATGGGTATCATTACTAACGGAATTATAATATAAATAGTTACAACCGAATTAAAAGTTGCCGATATATTTAAACCCATCATATTTGCAAAACAAGCGGTTGTAAAAAGTGCAAACCAATAATATAAGTTCATTCCACGTATATCAAGAATGGTATTAGCAATTAAAACAAAAAACAATGCTTGAATAGCTGAAAGACTAAATAGTATTACAATTTTTGATACTAAATAGCTGCTCTTACTAAGGTTGAGAAAACTCTCTCGTTTAAGAATCTTTTTGTCTCTAAAAATCTCTTCCGCACTCACTGTCAAACCTAAAAATAGAGCTACAATTAAGGCCATGAAAACATAGATTGGTATGTTCTCATTTTCTCTATATATATATGTATTTGAGTTTGGGTCAGCAATATACCGAATAATGTATGCGAGAATAAAACCCAATAAAGGAGCTTCGGTTAAGTTTAAAATAATATATTGCTTGTTACTTACCTTTGAAAGGAAATCACGTACAGTATATATTGCTACTTGCTTTATCCAATTAGGAATATTTAGCGACTTAGGTGGTTTCTCTTTTATCTTTTCCACCTTATCCATCTTAACATGCTTCAGAAAATTTTCTTCCCATCGTTTGGCACTCACTTTTCGTGTGTTTGTATAATTACCAAACTCATCTACCACCTTGGCTTCAATAATATTAAATATTAGCTCTGGATTTACTGTACCGCATGTCTGACATTCACCCACCTCGCTATTTATCTGAGCATCCATGCGTTTGAAATACATGATAGCTTCTATTGGATTTCCGTAATAAATCATTAAACCACCTACATCCAATATCATCATCTTATCAAACATCTTATATATTTCAGATGATGGCTGATGTATTACTACAAATATCAATTTACCTTTTAATGAAAGTTCTCGTAAGAGATCCATTACATTCTCACTATCGCGCGATGACAATCCTGAGGTAGGTTCATCAACAAATAAAATGGATGGTTCACGAATTAACTCAAGAGCAATATTTAAACGTTTACGCTGCCCGCCACTAATGGTTTTATTCATAGGCGAACCCACTTTTAAGTGCTTATAATCAAAAAGCCCTAAACTTACGAGGGTCTTTTCTACCATTCCATTGAGCTCTTCCTCCGTTTTATCTTTAAAACAAAGTTTGGCATTATAGTATAGGTTTTGAAAAACTGTTAATTCTTCAATAAGCAAATCATCTTGTGGAATTAAACCTATAACGCCTTCTACCTTATCCTTTTCCTTGTGAAGACTATAACCATTAATTAGAACAGCACCTTCATTTGGACTAGTAACGCCACTTAAAACATTTAGTAATGTTGTTTTTCCTGCACCACTAACACCCATTATTCCTATTAACTTTCCATGTTCTTCAGAAAAGCTAACATTATTTACCCCAAGTGTTCCTGTAGGAAATTTATAGATGAGGTTTTCGGCCTCGTAGGATAATTTATTTGCCGAGGTATCAGCCAAAAAATGACTTACTACATCGGAGTAATAAATTGGACGTCCCTTGGGCATTTTAACAGTACTTCCACTTGCAAGTAAATAAATACTTCTATTATTAATACCCAATCCGTTTAGATATAAATCTTCACCTCCTGTATATTTCAAAAAGTATAAATTAACGCTATTAACATGCAACACAAAAAGTGCTCCATCTAATTTCTCTGTATGAATTTGTTTAGCAGAAGCATACTTTTGTTGATTATCATCAATGATTAACATGTCACTATGATCTTCCACTTTTAGCGGTTCAGTTTCAACCACAAAATCACGAATGGAATTGTATTCTTCTTTTGTGAACTTAAACACCTCTGCAACAATATTAATAATCGCTATTCGCTGATCACTAAATTTTCGATCAGCAGCCACCATTTCAAATAAGCGTACTAAAACAACTACTTTTTGCTCCTGAGTAAGCGTTTTGTTTATCTTTTTACAGATACCAAGAATTTTAACGGAATCCTTTACCGAGGTTAATTTAATTTCTTTTTTTTCGCCTCCGTCCTCTTCCTCAACACCAGACTGTTTATCGAAAAGAGCAATGTATTCTTGAACCTTTTCTTCATTCAGTTGTTTTGTAAGAAATGTCAACACGAAATTTCTTTCATTTGATTGCGCACCCTCATCTTGCTTGGCAATGAGGGCAAACAATTGCATTAGTGCTTTTAGAATTTCTTCACTCATGGTGTTTTTTTAAGGCTTAAAAAGCATAATGATTACATTGAGTAACTGATTTGTTCAAATGGTATATCTACAATTTCAGCATACTCTTGACCAGCTTCCTCCATATCCTCATCATCATCTGGGAAGTACCATTTAATTAAAACTTCATGACCACCTTCGTGTAGTTCTTCAAGCTTCATTAAAATATCAAGCAATGCTTTTGATGATGCTGTATTGAAATAAACAAGCTTAAACGTAAACACTGTTATCCCATTCGGATTTTGTGAGTATCTATCAAGCCATGAAAGGATTGGACTATAAAATGAAGCTACATCCTCTGGCAAAGATCTTCCCGAAACCTCAAACACATCATTATCCGGATCAAGAATTATCTTTGGGGTATCATCCGTATCCATTATCTTAACTGCTTCCATATTGATTATTTTTTAAATGTTTTTTCTTGAAATTGTTGATGTAAGTATAAAAAATGAATTTTCTTCATTGACGGGTAGAAATTGGAATATTAAATCATTGCCTGTTTTCTTCTTTATGTCAATAAATCCAAGGCCAGCACCGCCCTTTTCACTCAAACGACCGTCTTTAATTTGTTTCTTGTATAACTCTTTTAGACCTTCTTTGTCTAAATCATTAACCTGATCTAGCATAAGTTTCAGCCCTGGTATTTTAGAATTTTCTAACATATTTCCAGTAGTAATATGATACTCATCCTCTCCCTTGCTTACCATAAATATGCCACGCCCTGAATACATAAACTCACTACTATGATCAAAATCTTCTGCATGTTTACTAATATTCTGAAGACATTCAACCATAACATGAAATACTTTCTTTTGTACCGAATTATCTTCCTCTTCTTTTGCCATATTTGACTCGGCTAGAGAAGTAAAGGCCTTCGTAATCTGATGGGTGATTTCCCCTTCATATACAAGGGTAATCTCATGAGCTTTCATTTTTTTGTAAAAATCATATACAAATTCCAGAAAGCCCCTTAAATCGTTATCTTTTGTCATACAATAAAGATATTTAATTAAATTTCTATTCCTATTAATAATACATCATCAACTTGCTTTACATCATTCCCAACCCATTCTTTAAAATCTTTTACAAAAAAATTATTAAACTGCGACATAGAGAAATCTTTATGCGACAAAATTATGTCTTTTACTCGAGCACTAGAGTATTTTTTACCCTCATTTCCACCCACCTGATCACTTAATCCATCGGAGTAAAAGAAGAATTTATCTCCTTCTTTCAAACTAATTACATGATTAACAAATGGTTGCTCTGGCTTTTTGGGATGAGGAATCCCCCCTATTGCCTTTCTATTTCCTTTATATTCTTGTAATTCTCCATCTCTAACAAACATAAGGGGACGGTGCGCACCAGCATATTGTAACTCTTTCTTTTTCAAATCTATCTTACAAAATGCTATATCCATACCATCTCTTGCTGTTGCATCTGGTCTATCTTGATTTAAAGTATTTCTAACATTATAATGTACTTTATCCATAATTTTTCCTGCTGTAAGCTCCTCATCATGATCGACTACATTACTTAAAGTAAAATAGCCTACAAATGATAGCAAGGCGCCAGGTACACCATGCCCTGTACAATCAACCACGGCAACATAAATTGAATGCTCTTTCTTGAAAAACCAAGGAAAATCGCCACTAACTACATCACGCGGTTTATAAAAAATAAAAGATTTGGGCAGTACTTCTTTTAACATAGCACTATTTGGCAGTATTGCAGACTGTATTCTCTGTGCATAATTTATACTGTCTTCAATCTTTCTATTCTTTTCCTGTATTTCAATCTCTATTCGTTTAGCTTCTGTAATGTCATGACCTACTATAAGTATCGTCTCAAGTTCATTTTCATTAAACTCTGGAATAGCATCAACACTCATTATTCTCTCAATTACCTTTTCTCCCATCTTTATTGGAATACTCAGCTGAGAGTTCATCTTACCTGGTGTAGCTTTAATTTTATCAATAATTTCATCAAAATAATTTTGGAAAACTTCTGGTATTTCTAATTCTCTATTGCGTTTGTTCATGATTTCAATAGGCTTCAATCCTAAATAATCTTCAACTACTGGATTTGCATAAAAGAACTGACCTATAGTATTTATTCGGATTATCATATCAAGCGAATTTTCGGATAAAGACTGCATACGACTTCGCATGCGTTCTTCCTTCTCGGCTTTCTTTCGCGCAGTGATATCTTGTGAATTAAGAATAACCCCTTTTAATGCTTGATCATGAAGAAGATTTCTTCCGGTAGTTTCCAAAAAGATTTTCTTTCCATCATTTTTAATATAGGTATACTGAATTGTAATGGGCGTTTCGGGATCTTCAACTAAGGTTTCGAGCATTTTCTTAAACTCCATCTCACCTTTTCGTGTTAAACGCTCTAAATCTTTCCCTCGCATCATTTCATCAGGAGTAAAACCTAGTATTTTACTTACCGAAGGACTAACATAAGTCATTCGCAAATCCTTGTCATAAATTGTAATAATTTCTGATGCATTTTCGAGTAATGAATGAAGTCTCTTTTGAGCATTCTCAACCGCTTTAATTTGTGATTCTAGCTGTTCGTTTGAATGTTCTAGTTCTTCTTGTGTAGCTCGCATCTCCTCGGCATTCTGACGCAACTCTTCTTCATTCTCTTGCAATACTCGAGTCATTTCTTGAGACTCCGTCAAAAGTTTTTCAGTACGCTGATTGACACGGAGATTAAATATGGTACGAGCAATGATTTCACCTAACTCTAATAAATATTTTTTAGTTAATTCCGGAATTTCTACATCAAGAGATGCAAATTCAAGTACCCCTTGTAATTTATCATCCGTTACTAATGGAACAATTAAAATACTTCTTGGCTTTCGATCACCTAATATCCCTGAGGTTATGGTTATATAATCATCAGGTATTTCAACCCTATATATATAATCCATTTCATAAGCACATTGACCAATTAATCCCTTTCCAATAGCGAACTCTTGATTTATATATTTTCTTCGATTATAAGCATAGGTTGCTACATTTTTTAAAACCTGTGAATCTTCATCATAAAAATAAAGAGCCCCTTGTATTAATTTAATGTGCTTAATAAGATTTACTAATACCTCATATGATAGCTCATCAATTTTATTATACATCCGAAGAATATTCGAAATAATTTCCTTTCCCTCTGCAATCCAACTTTGCTCAGATTCTTTCTGATGATTTGCTCGTAAATTATCACGCATTAAAATTAATGCCTTACCTAAAACATCATCGTCTCCAAATAACTCTATATCGGTACTATAGTCTCCCTCTCCTATTCGCTGTGCAAATACGGCATGTTTATTAATTTTGTAGTCTTTTTCTTTCAATAAATCTTCATACTCATGCTTTTCATCTTGATACCAATTCTTATAACCAATAAATACAATCAAAACAACAAAAGGGAAAATATCAAGATAATAATGAAGCGGATTCTCATTATGTAATCTTACAAAACCTTTAATGGATAAAGGAAGACCTGAAACAATAAAATCAAGTATCCATCCTGAAACAGGAATAATTAAACTAAAACCAAAAGCAACTACAGCATCCTGCCATGTGATTTGGCGGAAGTATTTCTTCAGTTTTTCTATATTTATTAGTCTGTACAACTTCATTTAAACAGTACTTACGCCACTAATTTATGTATAATTTCTGCAATTTGTCTTGAATAATCTTTAAACATATCTAATATTTCTGTCTCAATCTGCTTAAATGATGCTATTTCAATAATTGCAATGGTCTTATCCTGAAACACTATTGGCTGTATAAGCATTTGTGCATCAGAGCTTTTGCCTAAGCCGCTATAAACCATAATATAATCATCGGGGATACTACTAATAAACAATGGTTCCATACTTTTAGCAACCTGACCAGCTAATCCCTCTCCTAAACAAAATGGTTCAGGCATTTTCTCAGAATAAAAAGCATAACTTGCAATTAAACTATAGTTTAGAGTTGAGTTATTTAATATATATACCACACCCTGCACTATTTCTAATTCTTTTGATATTCTCTTTAAAATATCTTCGCAATAAATTGCTATCCCACTATCAATTAGCTTTTTATCAGGCATTAAGCGATTCAAAATTTCCACTTTATTTATGCCGCTATCGTGTTTCTCTTCTTTTTTCTCTTTCTGTTTTTGTTGATTAAATAGCTTCTCCAGTTCAGCATCTTTTAAATTAATTGAAATTACTAATTGTTTTTCAATAGTATGATGCTTTTCCGTTAACAACAAAATACTAATTGCTAAGCATATAGCTATCAGTAAGCCTAAAAACACTGAAAAATAACCAATCAGAACCGTTGCTTTATCGTCAACTACAACTGCATAACCTCGCAAAATAGCAAAAATTAAAAGTGTTATTATCAGATAGATAACCAATAACAAAGCGGCCCAAACTTTACCCGTTTTAAAATTAATCATAACTATTTGTTATTCAGCGTTGAAAGAAATTGAATAATTTGATTTGTGTTATAAATGTAATCAACTTTTGTCATTTTAATTGCAGAATCTACCATAGTTTTTACTTCACACTCTGAGGGATCTTGAACAATCGTTATACCACCATTATCTTTTACTCGCTTCAGCCCAAATGCGCCATCTTTATTTGCCCCCGATAAAATAATACCTACAAGCTTTTCTTTATAAACTTTTGCTGCTGTAATAAATGATAAATCAATAGAAGGCCGAGAGTGGTTCACTGGTTCGTCTGTTGATAGAGCAATGGTATTTCCTATCTCAATAAACATATGATAATTTGCTGGCGCTAAATAGGCTCTGCCTGGTCTTATCGGTTCCTTATCATAAGGTTCAACAATTTTAACTTTCGATTTAATCGATAGTGTCTCAACAAAACCACTTCTTACATGCTTAAGTCTATGTAAACAAAGAAACAAAGGATAATCAAATTTCTCTGGTAATGCATTTAATATTTTTGTAATTACCTGAAAACTTCCTGCTGAACCACCTATTACTACAACTTTCTGCATTATTCGTGTTTTTTTCTGAAAATACTTTCTGATTCATTTATACCATAATAGCAATCCGATAATCGATTTCCTGTAAGACACTCTCGTATTCCGATTGCTAGCAACCCACCAATTTGTAGATTTTTATGTATATGATAGTATAATACATGCTCTTTCAATGTATTATTATAATATATCATTTTATTTCTAAAAATAATTAAACTTAAACCTGAGGGCGAATTCTCAAAATTTATATGCTGCTTCAGAAAAATAATATTATCAAACAAAGAAATATTACGGCTCGTTAATCCTGAATTAATAGTAATGTAAGAAGCCATTGTGCGAACTCCCTGGAAGCGATTATAATTGTCATCGTTAATTTCTGCTTTTCGAATATCAAAAATACCAGAACGAATACTCTCTACAATTTTATTGCTCGAATAACTAGCATACACCTGAACTTTATCTAGCATATTCGATTCCTTTAGCAATATGCATAATGAAAACAATTCATCAGCTGAAATACAAAAGGGAAGCCATATTTTAGGCTTCGTAGTTTGGGTACACATTTTTGGTAATGCATCATCACGTAAGTAGCGCCAAAAGGATGGATCACGAAATATTTCTGTTGAAGGGACTGAAATCTCCTTTAAAAACATATCTAAATAATCCGACTCTTTTGTTAGCTTCTCTATTAAAGCATCTGCTGATTTAAATCCGTGATCGTAAAGGATTTTTTCAATACGATATTTGAATGATGTAAGCGCATAATCACCAAAGTCGTAATTATACAACTCCTTCAGAGTCTTTATTACTACTCGTGTATCTGTAATACCAATTTCTGGAAATTGCTCAATCATTTCAATTAATCTTATTATAAAATAAGTTTGCTTTTCTTAATATATACTTGCGATTGTTTTTCAAAATTATATGAAAAACCGCCTCTAACAGTTTCCTGTTTTCCTAAAACCAAATGACCTTCATCATACAAATTATCGTAAAAAAATCGAAATAAATAATTCTGCAGTTTATAATTAAAATAAATCATCACATTACGGCAAAATATTATATCGTATTTTATGTGGAAAATATTTGAATCCTTCACCAAATCATGTTTACGAAACACGGGCTTTTGCAAAAGAAAATCATGCATTGTAAGGGTGTCCTTCACCTTATCAATAGTGAAATATTTTTCATAAGGAACATCAGTAATCTTCTCGTAATTAAAAGGATTTTCTTTCATCACCTTATCAAAATTATCAAGGTATCCTATATTGAATCGGTATTTATATACACCCGATTTGGCTTGCTCTAATACATCTGAATTAATATCCGTAGCATAAATTCGTGCTTTATCAAAAAGATCTGCTTCTTTAAGTAATATCATCATTGAATAAACTTCTTGTCCGGTTGAACAGCCAGCATGCCATATATTTAATGTATTTTGATCTTTGTACTTTGGCAAAATCTGATGAAGTAATACCTGCCACATACCTGGATCACGGAGTAATTCTGTTGTATTTACGGTGATTTCTTTTACTACAAATTCAACAAAAGATCTATCTTCTTTTAGCTTACGTATAAATGCATCAAAATCCTGATGGTTATCCATAAGAATTTTTGCTATTCTACGCTTTATCGATTTCTCTGAATAGTCTGTAAAATCATAATCAGAAGCATTCCGCAGAGCATTATTAAAAATCGTTATGTCCTGATCAGATAATTCCATGTTTTTTCTCTATACGCCTTTAACTCTCTTCATTAAAAAAAATAAATCGAGTATTCTCACTTGACTTTTCTTGTAAATCTGAAAAATACCAAATTTTTATGATACATTTAGCTGATATGCCCAAAAATTTCAATACTTTATAAAATATATAGAGTAGTATATCATAAAACCCTTTATGGCAGTTATATGGACAATATCATTCCAATTTAAAATTTTAATTTTATTAACTTAGCTCAAATATTAATAGAATTGTCCAATAGTTAAATACTTCAATAAGAACAATAAATACAGCATAATTTCATACTTTTACCAAAAATCAGAAAAAACCATGCGACTACTTTTTATTGCAATACTTTGTTTTCATTTTTTAATTGCGAAATGTTCTGACACCGCACATATAAGATTGGCAGAGGATTCTATAAAAATTTGGTTTAACAAGATCACACCTGGAAATTATAGCAAAAGTTATGATTTAATTAACGATAGCATTCAAGAAACACTTAAACGAATAATCATAAAACCTTCCTCATTTAAATATCCATTTGATTCGCTTAACAAAATAGGTAAAATTTTCTCTCCTGATAGTTTATTCCGAATCATTAGTTGGAATATACCTTTAAACTATGGTAAACATAAATATTTTGCTTTCATAATTTATAATGATACGGCAAAAAAAATATATACCCTTACTGAATTATCCGACCACCCTGATGACAGTTTAATATACAAAGACTCTATTTTCACGCCTTTACGCTGGTATGGAGCTCTTTACTATGATATTATTCAAACTTCTTATCTTAATATAACTTATTATACCTTATTGGGATTCGATTTTAATAACTTATTTACTAGTCGAAAAATTATTGACATGATACGTTATGATAATAGTGGTATTCCAACCTTTGGATATCCAGTTTTTGTTATCAAAAATAAAACAAAAAAGAGACTCGTTTTTGAGTATAGCGCACGTATTGTAATGTCTCTAAAATACAATTCAAAAAAACAAATGATCGTTTTTGATCATCTATCTCCATCGGCTCAAAATTATGAAAGTAACTATGAATTTTATGGACCCGATTTCTCATTTGACGGATTAACATTTAAAAATGGTCGCTGGCTATTTGTTGAAGATGTTGATGCGCGAACCGGGCATAAATAAATAACATAGCACTGGTTATCTGACACTTAAAACTGGCATGATGTTTGATAGTTGAACTGCATTCAGTTTTGGTTAAACTTTAACAAATTAAACAAATGCAAAAAGGCACAATTAATGTAACTACGGAAAACATTTTTCCGATTATTAAAAAATTCTTATATTCTGATCATGATATTTTTTTAAGAGAAATTGTTTCTAACGCAACAGATGCAACACAAAAACTTAGCACCTTAGCTTCTGTTGGCGAATTTAAAGGTGAATTAGGCGATAATACCATTGTAGTTAGCCTTGATAAAGATAAAAAAACCATTACCATTTCTGATAAAGGGATTGGAATGACAGAAGAAGAATTAAAGAAATATATTACTGAAATTGCTTTTTCAAGCGCTCAAGAATTTCTCGATAAATATAAAGACAAAGCCCAATCAATTATTGGCCATTTCGGACTCGGATTTTACTCAGCATTTATGGTATCAAAAAAAGTTGAAGTAATTACACGTTCATGGAAAGACGGATCAAAAGGCTTACATTGGACTTGTGAAGGTGATCCTTCATACACCCTAGAAGAAAGTGATAAGTCAGAAAGAGGTACAGATATTGTACTACATATTGATGATGAATCAGTCGAATTTTTAAATGAAAATCGCATTAATGAATTATTAAAAAAATATTGTCGTTTTCTTCCTGTACCCATAGCTTTTGGAAAAGAGAAAAGTTGGAAAGATGGCAAAGAATCGGAAACCGATAAACTAAATATAATTAACGATACAAATCCTTTATGGAATCGGAATCCCAATGATATTAAAGAGGAAGAATATATTAAATTTTATCATGAGCTTCATCCAATGCAGGAAGATCCTCTATTTTGGATTCATCTATTCGTTGACTATCCTTTTAAACTTACAGGAATTCTATATTTTCCAAGGGTGAAAAACTCAATTGAACTTCAAAAAAACAAGATACGATTATTCTGTAATCAAGTATATGTTACAGATTCTGTTGAGGGAATTGTTCCTGATTTTCTAACTCTCTTGCATGGAGTTATTGATTCTCCTGATATCCCCTTAAATATCTCCCGTAGTTATCTCCAAAGCGATTCAAATGTAAAAAAAATATCTTCTCACATTAGTAAAAAAGTAGCCGATAAACTTCAAGAATTATTTAAGAATAATCGCTCCGACTTTGATAGTAAATGGGACGAACTGAAGGTCTTCATTCAATACGGAATGATTACTGATGAAAAGTTCTATGAACGAGCAGAAAAATTTGCATTACTCAAAAATACTGATTCAAAATATTTCACCTTTGAGGATTATGCAAATCTAATTAAGCCGTCGCAAACTGATAAAAATAATCAACTAATTTATTTATATACCACAAATCTTATTGAACAATACAGTAAAACAGAAGCAGCTAAAGCAAAAGGATATGATGTATTAGTTATGGATGGTCATTTAGATGCACATTTCATAAACCAATTAGAACAAAAATTTAAAGACAGTCGTTTCATGCGTGTGGATGCAGAAATTGCAGATAAATTAATAGTGCATAATGACGATCAAGAGCATGTTGATCAAACTTTAAGTCATACTCTCGACCAAATCTTCAAAACACATTTGCCTGAAAAATCTGGACATTTCCTTGTTCAATGCGAAGCTTTATCTGAACAATCAGATCCCTTAACCATTACACATTCTGAATTTATGCGTCGTATGAAAGATATGTCTGCATTATCTGGTGGTGATGCTAGTTTCTACGGCAAATTGCCCGATTCATACAACCTCATTGTAAACACTAATCATCCAATAATTAAACGTATTATTAAAGAATCCGACGAAAAAATAGGAAAGCATATTGAAATTAAAAATGCTGAAATTAAAGCTCTTGAAACTGAAAAATCATCATTATTAAGCAGCCAAAAAGATAAAAATGCTGATGAAATTCCGGTAATTGAGAAAGACAAACAAAAGGATTTAGAGTCAAAAATTAATACAAAAGAACAGGAACTTAATAATCATATTAAAGAATTTAGTAAAGATAATCATATTGCAAAACAGCTTATGGATATTGCATTATTAACAAATAATATGCTAAAGGGAGAAGACCTAAATTTGTTTATTAAGCGAAGCCTTCAATTAATAAAATAAAAAAGATAATCTAAATTATAGTAAAAAAAGGTAATGAATAATCATTATCTTTTTTTTACTCTCTTTTTGAGATTAAATACAATGTGTTCATTTTCGTGATTAACTTTTTTTACTTTTATATTTCTTAAATCTGATTACGTTTAGATTTAAAATAAAAAGTTTATTCTAATGTATCAAAAAGCACAAAATATTTTGATCTTATCCAAGAATATCTGCACGAACAATTGATTGACAACTTATTAATTATAATCATACAGCTTCACGGATTAAACTAAGCGTCTATTTAGTCTCGTAAGCTCAATTTTACTATATTTGAATAGTATTTATAAACATTGAAAAATTGAGAACGCTTGTATTTATAATAGCCCTTTTATTTGGCTTATGACTTTCTGGACAAGAGAATTATAATTTCACATTCCGTTTTGTTCCAATACTTATAGGTGGTTCAGAGATAGCATTGCAATATCTATTGCCAATTCGTAATTTTAATTTAAGTATTGGTTCAGTTTTTACAACAAATATGTCCTATCTGAGAAATAACGAAATGCATATTTCACAATCAGGGGAGATTTCAGAAAGCGTCCCCACTGAAGTAAGTTCTCAACAAGTTCCCCAAAATATATCTAATTCAATATATCCTCAGTTTTATTCATCTTCTTTATACCGAAAAGATTTAATACAGTCAATCAGTAAACTTTCTTATAAAAATAATTTTTCAGGAGGTGGCTTATTAATTGTTTGGAATACTCCACAAGCTGCATTCTTTTCACTTTGATTTTCTGTTTCTTTTCAAATCCTCAAAAATAATCCATCAAATTTTGAAACAGAACATTTTAGTGATCTGATTGCTTATAACAATGATACTATTATAAGTTGCAGGATTCACGAAATGTATATCTAAAAGATTGACTAAAAAATTCCCTCAACGCTTATGACGATTATTTAGGAGATTATTTTCATCGTAACAATTATATTTCAGTATTTACATTAGGACCCGAACTTCATTTAAATTTCAGATCATTCTTTAGTCTTATTTTGAGAGTATCATTTGTAAATGGAGGGAATATGGAAAATGATGAAATGGAACGATATAAAAGAAAAAACGATCCAAAAAATAGCAGAGAGGATGTTGTGTTAATACCTACTACCAAAGGTTTTACACCTTACCAGATGGACGGAGGTGGATCTCCCGAAAAAGAATTATTATCTGCTCATTATGAGCTTTTTGCATTTAAAATTGGTATGGAATATGCATTTGGATTACGAAAAAATTAACCGTGTTTTCTTACTTTTTTCCATGTGTCTTTTACATATGGAGTATGCAAATACACAAGTTATTTCTCTTGAAAAATAAGTTTGGTAAAAACACTAGTCTCATTTTCACAGCAGCCTATTCTGAGGATGGACGGGAAATAATTGTTGTGAAACAACCTAATTTAGTTCAATTTTATAAAGCCTCATTTTCAAAGCCATATTTTTCATTAAAGACCGATATAAGTAATTATGTAGCTGCTGGTGTGTTTTTTTTTAAAATCTATTATTCTTATTAGTGGCAATAGAAAAATTCAACGTGTAAACGGTACCGGTAAAAAAGATGCTTTATTGAAAAGTCGCATTAAACGAGTGAGTCAAGCTGTTTTTTTTAAATGAAAATCAAGTAATTACACTATCTAAAAAAAAGAAGTTGATTGCTTATGATTTAGTTAAAAAAGAAATTTTTAATATAGACACGTCACTAATACCAATAAAAAAAATCTATATGATAAAATGGGCGGACGAATCATTTCAATTGGTGCTAAAGGTGAGATAAATATATTTGATGCAAGTACTTTTAAATGCCTCTCAACCTACAATTGCGGTTTAAAGAATATTCGTAAATCAGATATAGATCCGGCTGGTAAGTGTTTTTATATTTTATCCAATGGCAATCGTGTTTATTCTTGCAATTTGTTCTCAGGCGATTCAGCTGTTAAAATAGGTCGTATAAAAAATCATGTATTAACTTTTTCGGTATCTCTTGATGGTAATTATAATTTTGCTGGTACACGAAAACGTGAAATGAAAGTTAATAATATTTCTGATTTCAAAGTTGAATCAAACGTGACAGTAAAATACAGAGGAGCCATTACTGTGATATCGTATGATGTAAGCGGTAAAAAGAGGTTAACTATTGATCCATATAAAAGTCGGATATCCCAGTGGGATATTTCATCGCTCAATATTACACCAATTCAACAAACAACTGGAGGTGATAAGAATGCACCACAACTTATGGTTACCATACCTCGTTTTATATCCGAACAGTTTACTACGGCTAAAAAAGAGGTGGTTGTTAAAGGTGTGGCAATTGACGATCAAGGGGTACACAATGTTTACGTAAACGGTAGCAAAGTTATTCTTAATAAATATGGTGAGTTTGAAAAAGCCCCGAGTATCTCTCGAGGCTTTTTGGGGGATCCAATTTTTTACTTGTTAACGATAGCACTCAATTCAGCACCTGCTTTAAATTTTGCAACTTTCTTAGCAGCAATTTTAATAGTAGCACCTGTTTGTGGGTTACGACCTTCTCTTGCAGCTCTTTTAGTTACTGAAAAAGTACCAAAACCAACTAAGGTAACTTTGTCACCTTTTTTTAACGCCTTGCTAGCAGCACCAATGAAGGCGTCAATAGTTCTTCCAGCATCGGCTTTGGTAATTCCAGTTTCTGATGCAATAGCGTCGATTAATTCAGCTTTGTTCATAATTATTAATTTTAAAAGTTTTTAATATTTTTCATATCAAAAATAATGAAATTCCTTAATACCCTCACTAATGAACCTATTTTATTCATTTCTTTTATTCATTTTTCTTCCTTTAGTATTTCATTTTAAATCCTTAATTTATAATAATTTGTATTACAATACCATACAATTTGATTATTTTCTTTTTGTTGATTATATTTTTTGAACAATTTTTAATACAATGGCCATTTTGTAGGCTAAATAGCCTTCCTAAGACCATAAGCTAATATCAATCGAACAAACTTAATTCATGTTCGGAATTCTACTTTTTTCTTAAATCAAACATAACAAGAGTAATAGCTCTTATTATTCCCAATATTTACTTATATAATTTTAAACAATTAAAAAACGTAAATACAAATTGTGCTTTTATTAATCGTATCATTCAAAAATACAAATTAGGATATTTGTTCTAATGCTTAAGAGATTAACACCTTATTCCTCATTTTTTATTACCTTTGCAACAATAAAATGAGCACCAAAATTAAATTTAATCATCACAACTTAGGTAAAGATTAGTATATGTATATAATAAAATCAATAGTTTGATCGGTTTTCATATTATATATAATCTACATCCGACGGTATAATAATAAACAAATATATGGCATTACAGTGCGGAATTATCGGGATTGCAAATGTTGGGAAAACTACTCTTTTCAATTGCATGTCAACAAATAAGGCAGAGATTTCAAATTTTGCCTTCGGTTCAAATAAGTCAAATATCAGTATTATAAACGTTCCTGATGCTCGTCTTAAAGTACTTGGTCAGCTACAATCAACCGATCGCGTAGTACATGCAACCGTTGAGATCGTTGATATTCCCGGTCTAACAAAAGGTTCCAATCAGGGTGAAGGTGTGGGAAACAAATTTTTGGGTGATATTCGAAATACGGATGCTCTACTACATGTTATTCGTTGCTTCGATGATGCAAATCTACCTCATATAGACGGTTCAGTTGATCCGGTACGTGACATTGAAACGGTTGATTTTGAATTACAAGTGAAAGACATTGAATCAATAGACAAAAAAATTCAGAAATATCAGAAACTCATTAAATCAGGAGATAAAGATGCCGCAAAAGGTTTGGAGGTTTTGAATGCCTATAAAAATCATATTGGTTCGTTCTTAAATGCACGAACACTTGAAGTAAAAGAAGATGATAAAAAATATATCTACGATCTTTTTTTACTTACTATGAAGCCTGTTATATTTGTATGTAATGTTGATGAGAAATCTGCTACAACGGGCAATGTTTACGTTACAAAAGTGAAAGCACATTTGAAAGGTCATGAAAACGAGGTGCTAATTATAGCCGGTAAAACAGAAGCAGAAATTGCCGAACTTACTGAAGAAAGCGAACAACTTGAATTTCTTGAATCGGTGGGGCTTAAAGAACCGGGTGTAAATAAAGTTATACGCGCTGCATATTCTATGTTAAATTTACAGTCGTTTTTCACCATTGGACAGGAAGAAAATCGTGCTTGGACCATTCGTAAAGGAATGAAAGCACCACAAGCTGCGGGCGTAATTCATAGTGATTTAGAACGCGGATTTATACGTGCTGAAGTTATGAAATACAATGATTTCATAACACTTAAAAGCGAACAAGCATGCAAGGAAGCTGGGAAGTTTAATGTGCAAGGAAAAGATTATTTGGTTGATGATGGAGATATTCTGCACATTCGTTTCAACGTCTGAGTCGTTTTGCGACCATGAGTAAAAATAAAATATATTTCAGCATTTTTTTCACAACATCATTTTTTGTGTATGCCTGCTCTATTTTTTCTCAGCAGCAGGTTACAAATGATGTGCTCGATTCCATCGTAAAGGCAAATCATGGCGCTTATGTTGAGATTTCAAGACCAAATTCATCCGCATTAATTGCATTAGGGAATATCTTTTCTATTGATAAAGTAACATCGACTTCGGCTATAATTCGCTTAACAGAAAACAATACATCTCTGTTTTTATCATATAAAATTCCATATATAATTGTACCTCGTTCCTCATATATTGGTCAGGTAAAAATGGGGATGAATCTTAAATCAACTCAATCATGGGATACATATCCAAGCTATAATGAATACTTGAGTATGATAGATAGTTTTGAAATAAAATATCCATCAATATGCAAAGTTTATGAAATTGGAATGTCTAAAAATAATAGACGTATATTGGCTTTGCATATTAGTAAGTCAGTAAATGTTAATGAGGGCGAAGCTGGCTTTATGTATTCCTCCAGCATTCATGGCGATGAACTTACAGGCTATGTTTTATTGCTTCGATTAGCGGATTACTTGCTAAAAAATTATTTCGTTGACACGAATATTCAACATCTGATAGATAATATGGATATCTGGATAAATCCACTTGCCAACCCTGATGGAACGTATTATGGAGGAAACACAACCGTTGCCGGAGCTATTCGCGAAAATGCTAACTTAGTTGACTTGAATAGAAATTATCCAGATCCAGCTGCAGGGAATCATCCAGACGGAAAAGCATGGCAGCCTGAAAATATTGCTATGATGAATTTTGTAAAAGATCATCGAATTGATTTGTCAGCAAACTTTCATGGGGGCACTGAAGTTTTAAATTATCCGTGGGATACTTGGTCGCGACTTCATTCAGACGATTCATGGTTTCGTTATATTTGTCATAAATATGCTGATACAGCACAAAAATATGGCGTAGCTGGTTATTTTAGTTCGTATGATGATGGAATTACCAATGGTTATGCCTGGTATCGAATTACAGGGGGGCGTCAAGACTATATGAATTATTTTATACGAAGTCGTGAAGTTACTATTGAAATAAGCGATTTTAAAACACCTGATGCAAATGAATTGCCTGCCTTTTGGGAAGCAAATTATCGTTCACTAATTGAGTATATGAAACAAGGACTGACTGGTATTTACGGAACGGTTAAAGATTCTTCAACAAATACACCAATAGCAGCAATAGTTACTGTATTAAATCATGATATTGATCATTCAGAAATATTAACAGATACAATTACAGGAAGCTATAGAAGACTGATTGATCAAGGCAAATACGATATCGTTTATTCTGCAAATGGTTATTTCTCTAAAACAATTTCAAATGTAATTTTAAGTAGAGATACCTTAATAAACTTAAATATTATACTTAGAATAGATACAACTATATCCATAAAAAACAATTCGATTTTTTCATTTAAAGTATTTCCTAATCCTAGTAACGATGTATTATACATAAAATTAGAATCACCTAATAATTTAGAAAAAACCTATAATATCACTAATATTTGGGGGGTATCTGTATCATCTGGCAATTTCTCAACTAATGAATTTCAAATTAATATTACTAATTATGTACAAGGCTTATATTATCTTTCGCTTAAACAAAATAATAATAAGAAAACAGTACCGTTCGTTGTAACTAAAAATAATCACAAATAAATTTAATGTATAAACCCAATATGCAAAAGCTAAAGAACACTTTGATACTTACTATACTTTTTTTTTCAACTAATATTATCTATACACAAAACTACACATTTCAAACCCCCTCAAAACCTCGCTTAATTGTTACTATTCTAGTAGATCAAATGAGCATGGATCAACTGAATCGTTACTGGAATCGTTTAAGCGATAATGGCTTTAAAAAACTGGCCAACTTAGGAGTAGTTTATAAAGATACACGTATTCCATATTTTTTTACACAAAATGTATGTGGATATGCCAGTATCTCAACAGGTGCTGTACCGTCAGATCATGGCATTATTGGAGAGAAATGGTACAATGCACTGCGAGATCAAATCGTTTTTAGTACCTGCGATAATCTATCCTCACCAGAAGATTCAAAAGATGGTCCATCTCCTCGCTGGTTAATTTCAAGTGATATTGGCGATGAATTGCGACTGAATAATAAACAATCAAAAGTAATTGGGGTTTCTTTATCTAATAAGGGAGCAATTTTAACTGCAGGCCATTCTTCAAATGCTTCGTTTTGGTTTGATGAAAATTTTGGCACATGGATTACAAGTAAATATTATATGGATTCAGTTCCACGCTGGGTGCGTGAGTTTAATAATAAAAGACTCCTTGATATTTATTTAAACCGTGATTGGTCTCCATTGCTACCTTTAAATCAGTACACTGAAAGTATGCTTGATAATAATCCTTATGAAACTGGAATTGGCAATCAGATAACTTTTCCATATAACCTTGAAGCTTTACGAAAGAAATTTGGTTATCGCATTTTATCTGGTATTCCCGCTGGTAATACATATATTAAAGATTTTGCCTTAGCCGCCATTGCAGGTGAAAAGCTAGGTAAAGATGAAAATACAGATTTACTTTATGTTGTTTTTGATGCAAATAATACGCTTGCCAATAATTTTGGTGGAAGATCTGTTGAAATGGAAGATGCATTTTTAAGACTTGATTTAGATTTAGCGCATTTCATTGCCTATCTTGATGAGACAATTGGTAATGACAAAGTTCTCATTTGTCTTACATCGGTTGGTGGCGCAAGTGAAAACCCTCAATATCTAACAGATAATAAAATACCCGCTGGATATTTTAAATCAAATCAAGCAATTTATTTGCTCAAATCCTATCTGTATGCAAAGTATAATAATAAAGAGTTAATTAAATATTATCAGCATCAGCAAATTTATCTTGATCATAAAGTTATTGAAGACTCTAAACTTTCCTTAAATGAAATTGAGGATAACTGTTCTGATTTTTTAAGACAGTTTAGCGGTGTTTCAGATGCTATTCCATCGTATGTTATACGATCAAATAGCTATAGAGGAGGAAGCTTAGAAAAGTTGAAGAATAGCTATAACGCATCACGTTCAGGAGATGTACTAATAGTTCTTGAACCGAATTGGATTGAACAGGTTGATCAACATAATTCACAAGACTATAATCAGCACGTTCCTCTGATATGGTACGGATGGCGTTTAAAACCAGCCTTTGTAACTCGCAGTGTTTCTACTACAGATATAGTTCCAACACTTGTAGGGATACTTAATTTGCCATTACCCAATGCTGCATTTGGGAATGCTCTTCTTGAAATATATAGATAGTAAATCACCACAAAGGCCGAATCCATTGCATCTAATCGGAATTAACCGCAGTGCGCACGTACTTATACAACACACTTGAATTTAGAGCTATTCACTTCTAAAAACTAATTGCTGTTACATTGTATCAGTTTAAATATAATCATACACAAGAAAATCTGAATTATTATTGTGATCTAAAATATACATATATTAAAACCACTAGAGTCCGATTAATGATTACAAAATATGTTAAAATAGCTGATTTATAAGTCATTCCTTAGGAACGACTTATAAATTTTGCTGATCAATAATGATTCTAAATATGAAATTACTTTTTTACAATAATTCTATTTGTGATATTTTCGGGAGTAATAATTTGCAAAATGTAAATTCCATTTGATAGGTTGCTTAATGGAATATTGACAGAATTTGAATTAACATTAGCCATTAAGATTACCTGACCACTAGCAGCGAAAACTTTATAAGATTGGATGGTATTGCTATTTTCAATCTGTATAAAATTCTTAACAGGATTAGGATAAATCTTTAACGCATCATCGCTTGAAACATCAAATAATGCAACAGGATAGTCCGCATAACAAGTAGTAAAATCGGGATGATGGTAAATTATAGTTGAGTTATTTTGAAAACACAATAGTTGAGGGAAGGGTACGTCAATAACTGGTGCGCTCAATATGCCGCCATTAAAAATCCTGCAAGTACTACCAATTCCTTCAATCCAATATTCAATTAGGGAAAAGTGTGCCGTTGTCATCTTGAGACGTGTCCTATATGATCAGTTGATTAAAATTGAATCTTTGGACTCAACTTGTACTGTGAAGGAACTTAAACCAAAAAGCTCGACTGACAAAGAATATACAGCTGTTTCTTCTCCTACGTTTAGTGAAAAACCATAGAGCAAATATTCAATAGATTTTCCACTAGGTATGAAATACACTTTTTTTGTACTTGAATCTTGCCTTACTAGGGCAAAAAAGTGAGCCTTAGTAGGATTTGCTAGACTATCAGTGGTAAAATAGTACTTTTTATAGTTTATTGTATTGAAAATAGAATCTCCATTAATAAGATATTTTTCATTGTAAACCGACCAAACTGCATTAGACTCGGGAAATGGAGTATATTTTTGACCATATACATACTGAAATGTCATATAAATAAAGGCAATAAGAAGATACTAAATTTTGTTTTTCATAATGTATTTTATTAATGTATTTCAAATTTGTCTGTGTAATCTTGTCTCCTAATATAATAGTATCAACATTTATAACTATAAGATCATTACTTATATATATCCTACTAAACCTACAGAATGAATTATTTTACAATTTTAACCATGAAATGATTAACCAATGAATCAAGTGTCAGAAAGTATATACCTTTGGGTAAATTCTGAAGTTTGACTCCTATAGGGTACGGTCTCAATTTTGTCTGTAAATATAATCTTCCCTGTAAGATCATATAGATTGATTTTTGAACCTTTAATATTCAAATTAGATTTAATTATTGAGTTCACTTCTAGTGGCATTGGAGAAATATCAAGTGCTCCATTCAAAATTTTAAACTTATCAATACCCACTGTAAAGGAACCCAGCCAAATAGCATCTATCATCCAACCTCCAGTAGAATTATTAAAAGCATCACTTTTAAACGTAAATTTCAAAAGTATGGTATCGGGAAAAGGAATACTATAGTTGGTCAAATTAAAACTAAAAGGGAATCCTTCCCATGCATTCATATGACCAGTAAATCCAACAGTCTTTGCGGAGGCTATAGTGTCAAAATTATAACCATAGTTACTACATGTAGCGCAAATACTGTCCAGTCGAAAGATATTAAACCATTTAAAACCGTTATCAAAGCTAATTTCAATTATTCCTCCATCCAAAAGCGTATCTGCTGATATTTTATGGTGCATACTAATACCATAACCAGAAACATCACAACTTGTCGCAATTTTTATTATAAAAAAAGAAGTATTATTTATAGGATATGAATTAATTGAATCTGTGATAATAGAATTTTTATTCTTTAAGTATATCGATTATTCCAGACAAATTTATAAGTTTTAAGGCTAGGCTTAATATAATACCCATTGCAATTAAAATTAAAAATCCTGCAGCCTCTAATTCTATATAATGTTTGCATAGAAAGCCTATTCCTATAAGTAGAGAAATGTAAATAGCGTATTTTAAAAAAAAGGAGTGTGAATCCTTAAACTTAAATATCTTCCACACAAAATATATTTGTGCAGTGGCAGTAAATAATTGGGTTATAATACTTGCAGATGCTGCCCCTAAAGCTTTATACTGTGGTATCAGATATAAATTTAACGTAATATTCAAAAATACAGCAATCGCACCGATACTATTAAGTGTTTTTAAATTGCCGTTAGCCGTCAATAAACTTCCAAAAATATAGGTAATTGAAAATGGCAAGAAGTTCAAGATTAAAAGTTGAAAGACATCAGATGCCTCATCAATATGATCGGTATAAAGTAATGTCATTAGTGATCTTGAGTAAAAAACAGAGGCAATAGTTATGCAGGCAACGGGAATCATAATTAGTGAAAAACTCATTTTAGTTAGCGATTCAACCGAGTCGCCTGTCTTTAACATTTTAGAATACATTGGTAAAAGAAGACCTGCAAAAAGAAAAGGTAACATACTTAATGCATCGTTTATCCGAAAAGCCTGAGCATAAATTCCAGCTTGTTTATCACCATCTATAAGTAATCGTTCTAAAAATACAAAATCAATTCGAGTGTAAACCCCCATTAATAATGTTAAGAGTGCAAATGGAAGACTTTGTTTAAGGATGATAAGCATTTTTTTAGGCTCCATTCTAGGACGTAAAAATTTCATCTTACCTACTATTATAAAAAAAGCAAGCAAACATGCAATAGAGTATGAAGCCGTTTGTGCAAAAGCAAACCATAGTATGTTAAATGCCTTGCTATGGTTAAATGAATAAATAATAATAGTACAGAAGATAATCATTAACAAACGGTCAAATACCGACATTAAACTGTCAGTACGATAATATTGCATACCGCTTATGTTTGATCGAAGATAAAGTAAGAAAAGAGCTAAGGCTTGGTTTAATAGAAGTATTAATAATATTTTAAATTCATTTACATCATAACCAATGAGGATACCTATTACACATGCAATTATAAAATACACAATACCAAGAAAAAAACGCAAAACCAAAATATTAGAAAAATAAAAACTTAATAACTTTGGATTTTGAGAAATTATTCGGTTATTATAATTCGTAGTGCCAAAATCAAGCAGAATATTAAGAATTACAGAGAAGCTGAATAATGAAAAATATAAGCCATACGCTTCCGATCCAGCTAAATTCTGTACATTCCGTTCAATACCAAATATCCAATATGGCTTAATCAATAGATTTAGAAAAAGTATAAGCCCAAGATTCGTCAGAAACTTTTTCTTCACTTTTCTATTTTTTGAATTTTTTAATGCTCAATGACAATTGTGCTAGAATATGTATATCATTTTCAACCGCAGTTCCAACAACTACAATATCGGCACCCGCATTATAGGCCATTTCAATATCATCTTCGGTACAAATACCACCGCCAACAATTAAAGGAATCGATATATATTTACTTACATATTGTATCATTTCTGTATTTACCTTTTTATTGGCTCCACTACCCGCTTCGAGATAAATCATTTTCATCCCTAACAGTTCTCCCGCCATTGCTGTAGCAGCAGCAATATCTGGCTTGTTTGCTGGAATTGGTCTTGTGTTACTAATGTACTCAACCGAAGTGCTTGATTCACTCTCTATCAATATATATCCCGTTGAAATAATTTCCATTTTTGACTTTTTCAGCAGCGGTGCTGCTAAAACGTGATTCCCTATAAGTAAATCAGCATTTCTTCCTGATATCAGAGAAAGAAGAAACATGGCATCTGCCTTATCGGATAACTGTAACAAGCTACCTGGGTATAATACAATAGGCAGTGTTGAATTACTCCGTAGTATATCAATAGTAATATCAACATATTCAGAAGTGAGACTGCCTCCAACTAGAAAAAAATCAACAAATGAATCTTTGGCAACTTTTGCAATGGACATAACATATTCATCTGTCATTTTTCCAGGGTCAACAAGTAAAGCGAACATTTTATGTCCTAACGCCTTCTTTTCTTTTATATTTGCGTAAAGTTGTTTCATTATTTGCATGTCCATACCACAACATAGTTATCATGTTTTGAATAGTGGAGATCAAAACATTCATCGCGAAATTCATTTTTTAAATATCCTTTTACAATACCTTGCTCGTTAGGTTGAAAATGTTCAATAACAATATGATCCTTGAAATTAATATTTGATTTATCGCATATTTTGTAAATCGCTTCTTTGGAGCACCAATGAATATATAAATGGTATTGTGTTAATTCACTATTGGATGTTATAAACTCGGCTTCATTTATAAACTTATCGGCAAGTTTGGCTATTTTATGCGACATAAATTCAATATCAATACCAACCAACTTGTTATTGCTCAACAATATAGATGTTAGCTCTTGTGAATGTGAAATACTAATATTATTAGAACCATCCTGCAAGAATGGTTTTCTGTCTTCATTATATACTATACGTGTTGGTAATCCCTGTATATTATTTACAAGTGCCCGTACACTTAACCATTCGGCCTTTCTTTTATCATTACCAAATGATGATAATAATTGCTGTTCTTCCTCATGTAAGGGAACCATTTGGTATAACTGCTCAAAGCTTTCTGTAATATCCCAAAAACCAAGAATACAATCGTCCTCAACTATTTTTTTATAAACTACTCCCATGTACATTTCTTTTAATCATAGAACAAATCAAATTATTAATTCTAAAATAATTTTCAAAAAAAAACGATTAATAATGTAAATACAATTTTTAACTCTGCCGCGGCAGACAAGATCTTAAATTCAAAATTTAATCCCCCCCCATCTTAAACTTTCCCCAATTCGTACTATATCTTTTCTTATAAATTCAATTACAGGGGCAAGTGAATCTTTATTAGGTGTTGTACCAAAATAAAGGGCTCCTCTCAAAAAATGACGATTACTATCGGTAAGAAAAAATTGAATATTTGAAGCAACATTCCCTTTCAAATCATAAATTATTCCGTAAACATGTGTACTGTCATTATGTATTATTGTTTCATCAATAGCATCGGCCTTAATGGTATGTTTATATACAAACATATGAGCATCTTCAGTAAATTGAGCTAAATTGTTATTAACCTCTTTATAGCTCAAATGAAGTCTGCCATTAAAGTTTTTAAAGGTAACATTAAGAAAACATGCTTCAGATCGTGGACTTGAATCTGGAGTAATTGAGGCATAGTCGGGATATTCAAAACTATATGGACATGTTGATGTGTATCTCATGTAGTTTTTAGTTGGTAAATCGATTCTGAAATACCCTAACGGTTTTGGTGTATAGTGCTCTTTGCATGAAAAAAGGAGTATCAGCAATACAACAAAAGTAAGTCTAATTGTTATTTTTTTCATTTTGGTTTTCATTGTGACTAACTTCTGGTAGAATGGTTAATCGTATTTGTCGTATCCGTCGTTTATCAACTGCTTCAATGGTGAAAATAAAATTTTTATGATGGATCGATTCATTTTTACGCGGCATCTCTCCTCGTAAGTCAAGTATTAAGCCCGCTACTGTATCAGAATCACCTGGAGTATCATCAAAGACATCATCTTTAAGATTAACAATTCTAAGCATATCATTAATCATGACTTTGCCTTCAAAAATATAATGATGGTCATCAATTTTTGAATACACAAATTCATCTTCATCCGATTCATCCTTTATTTCGCCAACAATTTCCTCTAGTATATCTTCTAAAGTTATAATACCATGCATACCTCCATACTCATCAATAACTATGGCCATATGTATCTTTTGCTTTTGTAAATCTTTTAACACATTATAAATACTTCGTGATTCAGGAACAAAACATGCAGGACGAATCATTTTCTGCCAAGCAAAATCTTCTTGTGCCGATTCAAAATGTGGTAATAAATCTTTAAGATATAAAATTCCCTTTATATCATCTTGTGTATTTGAATAAACGGGATAACGAGAATAACCTGTCTCTACAAGTATTTGCTTCAATTCTTTAAAATTTAGCTCGGCATCAACTGAACTCACATCAACACGAGATTTCATTACCTCTTTTACATCTGTATCAGCAAATCGCATTATGCCTTTTATGAGCTGAATATCTTCAGATTTAGCCCCACTTAAATTTAATATTGACGAAAGCTCATCAATTGTTACCTTGTATTTATGCTGTAATAATCGGTTATTCAGTCCTTTGTTGGTATATATTAATAATCGGTTTAATGGCCATAAAACAAGACCTAATAAATAGATTGGATATACCATAAAAATAACAAATGCGAACGAATGTTTTGCAGCAAATGCATTGGAGAGTTTCTCTTCTAAAAAAAGAACAAGAAATGCTGCAAGTAAAAACTCAAGAACAAAAATTAAAATGGCATGGTGAAAATGCTGAATAATTGAAAAAGAAAAGAATGTAATGAGAATAAGAATAAATGTATTTATTAAGCTTTTTGCTGTTGTTATAGTCGCTAATAAATCATCTGCATTATTAAGATATTTTAAAATAAGTTTGTTTTGACGAGTATCCTTCTCCTTTATACTATTTACTTTTTCTGCCGATAAGGAAAAGAAAGCCACCTCGCATCCCGAAATAAGAGACGCGATTAAAAAAAGCAAAAACACAACTGCCAGCGTTATTGTTATTCCGGTTGTTGTGTTAAATGCTGTTATTATCTCGTAAAAATAGGATTCGCTTTCCAAGGGTGTATGGAATTTATTTTTTCGCCAAAATTAAAATGGCAAATCGTCGGCGGCTGGACTTATGTTCTCTACCGATTCAGGTTGCGTGTAATTATTTTCAATAGCAGCTCCAGCAGAAATTTCTTCTTTGCCATCCGTAGATGTTCCACGTTTACTTAACAATTGCATATTATCTGCTACTATTTCTGTTACATAACGTTTATTCCCATCTTTATCATCATAAGCGCGTGAACGAATTCTTCCTTCAATATATAATTGATCTCCTTTTTTTACATATTTCTCAGCAATTTCAGCTAACCGACGCCACATTGTGATGTTGTGCCATTCTGTGTTGCTAACTTTTTCTCCACTTTTATTTGTGTAATTCTCACTTGTTGCTAATGGAAATCTGCAAAAAGCTAAATTATTATCCAAATACTTAACCTCGGGGTCTTTGCCCACATTTCCTAATAGAATAACTTTATTAATTGACATAGTTTCAAATATTTAAATATGGTAGTCTACATACAAGATTACTAAATTTTAAGTGAATAGCAAAATTATTAGTCACAAATAAACCACCTTAAAATCCTCTTCTATTTGCAATCCTTCCTAACTTTTATTTCTCAACGACTGCGTTTCAAGATATTGTTCTGTTAGTCGTGATATTGGATAATTTTCTAATTCATAAAAATGAATTTTCTTATAGTCCGAAAATATTGTATTGTTGCTAGTCCCTTTTATCTCAACCTCATAAAAGATGGCGTAAATTGTTTGATGACTCAACTTATGAGTATAACTGACCGTCTTATTTATATATCTATATTCTATACCTTTTAATAGTTTTTTTGCAAATCTCCCTAATAGAAACTGCTTATCACTTAACTTTTCACTTAGTTCAATAAGCGGAAACTCGTACAATGATTGCCAAATATCTTTTCCAATACGCTGCTTTATATAGGTATAAGGTCCTTGTTTAAGAACAAAGTAATAAAAAAAACGATTTCTCTTAATAGTTGCGTTTTTAGGAGCCGGAATTTGATCTGTTAAATTCAATTCTAAGGCTTTACAATTATTCTTAAAAATACAAACTTGGCAAAGTGGATTGGCTGGCGTACAAATAGTAGCTCCAAATTCCATTATCGCCTGATTATACTCATCAGGCGATTGTTTACTAATTAGCTCTTGAGCAAAGCTTTTAATTGTTTTTAAGGTCTCTGGGCGATCTGGTGCATCCATTATACCATAGAAACGGCACAGCAAACGAATTACATTTCCATCTACCACAGCTACAGCTTCTTTAAAACAAAAAGATGCAATAGCAGCTGCTGTATATGGCCCAATACCTTTAAGTTTTATGATCTCATTATAGGTTTTAGGGAAATTACCTCCTGAGTTCATTATTTCACAAGCTGTATGATGCATGTTTCGAGCTCTTGAATAATAACCTAAACCTTGCCACTTTTTTAAAACATCGTCAAGGGGTGCTTGGGCAAGCATATCAATAGTAGGGAATCGCTCAATAAATCGCATATAATAAGGTAAACCTTGAGCCACGCGGGTTTGTTGCAATATTATCTCTGAAACCCATATAAAATATGGATCACGTGTGTTTCGCCAGGGCAAATCTCGCTTATTCTGGTGATACCATTTTATTAAGATCTTATCAAAATTCATTTGTAAATGGCTTAAAAACATTAAAAAACGAAAATTATTCATGCAAAATTATCGAGCAATAAAAAAATAATATATATTTGCACTCCAATATTATTAGTAACTTACTTGTAATTAAATAATTCCTTAACATTTTAATATAATTTTAACATGACTAAAGCAGACATCGTAAACGAGATCTCCAAAAAAACGGGTATCGAGAAGGCAGCTGTACAGAAATCAGTTGAAGCTTTCATGGAATCAGTGAAAGAATCACTCGAAAAAAACAAAAATGTGTATTTAAGAGGCTTTGGTAGCTTTATCGTTAAGAAAAGAGCCAAGAAAACCGCTAGAAATATCTCAAGAAACACAACGATTATAATACCAGAACATCATATTCCTTCTTTCAAGCCGGCTAAGGTGTTTATAAATAGTGTAAAAGGTAACGTTAAAAAATAATCTTTAAAAATTGGTAATATGCCTTGCGGAAAGAAAAGAAAGAGACATAAGATGGCTACCCACAAACGTAAAAAACGTTTGAGGAAGAATAGGCACAAAAAGAAGATTCGTTAGTTAATTTCGGATTTTTTTAAAAGACAATAAACCTAAAGCTTTGCGCTTTAGGTTTATTGTCTTTTAATGTGTTATGTTTTAATAAGCATTAGTGCTTAAAAATCAATAGGATAGTGAGTAAGGATCTAATTATACATGTTTCCCCATCGGAAATTGCAATTGCCTTACTTGAAGATAAAAACCTTGTTGAGCTCACAAAAGAGAAAAAAGACTTACAGTTCTCTGTAGGTGATATATACCTCGGAAAGGTCCGAAAAATCATGGCCGGTTTGAACGCTGGTTTTATTAATGTTGGATATGAGAAAGATGCATTTCTGCATTATCTTGATTTAGGACCCCAATTTGCTTCGCTTAACATGCTCGTCGATTATATCTTCAAGAAAGGAAAAACCCCTGAATTTCAAATCTTCAAGGGTAAACCAGATATTGATAAGAAGGGCAAAATAACAACCGTTCTTAAAGAAGGACAAAATGTCTTGGTTCAAATCACCAAGGAACCTATATCAACTAAAGGACCAAGACTAAGCTCTGAAATTTCTATTCCAGGTCGTAATCTTGTGCTAATACCTTTTTCTGACAGGGTTTCTATTTCACAGCGAATTGAATCGTATGAGGAGCGAAATCGTCTTAAGCAGCTAATTAAAAATATTAAACCCAATAATTATGGGGTTATTGTTCGTACAGCGGCGCAAGATAAGAAGGTAATAGTGCTCGATCAGGAATTACGTCAACTTGTTAAACGCTGGGAGTATACCGTTAACACTTTAAAAAACCATAAAGCTCCTTCTCTTGTACTTAGTGAACTTTCTCGTACCTCGGCCTTGGTGAGAGATATTTTAAATCTTGAATTTAATTCTATCATCATTGATGATGAGAATCTTTATAATGAAGTAAAAGGTTACCTTAATGATATTGCGCCCGATCGTAAAAAAATCCTAAAGCATTATTCTGGTAAAACTTCTGTTTTTGAGCATCATGGAGTTGACAAACAAATAAAATCTTTGTTTGGACGAATAGTTCCCTTTCGCAGCGGCGCCTATCTTATCGTAGAACACACTGAAGCGCTGCATGTTATTGATGTAAATAGTGGAAATCGTGCCGAAGCTGGAAAAGATCAAGAGAAAAATGCCCTCGAAACAAATTTGGCTGCTGCTGCTGAAATTGCGCGTCAACTAAGATTGCGCGATATGGGTGGTATTATTGTAATTGACTTTATTGATATGCAAATGACAGAAAATAAGCAGCTTTTATTTGAAAAAATGAAGGAGATAATGCTTAGTGATAGAGCCAAACACTCCATATTACCTCTCAGCAAATTTGGATTAATGCAAATTACGCGTCAAAGAGTGAGGCCTGAAACAAATATCGAAAATATTGAAAAGTGCCCTACATGTAAAGGTTCCGGCGATATTACCCCAAGTATTGTTTTTACCGATGAACTTGAGAGTCGTTTAGTGGCTGTTATGAAAGCATCAAGACTTAAAAAAATAACACTACAAGTACATCCATACGTAGCCGCTTTCATCATTCATGGTATTTGGTCTTTACGCAGAAAGTGGAATTGGAAGTATGGTTCTAAACTCGAAGTGGAAGGTGTTAGTGCATATGGTCTTTTCGAATATCGTTTTATTGATAAAAATGGAGATGTTATACAAACGTGATTCATTTCATTCGCTTTTTCATAATATATTTGTAATAAACACTCACAATGTGCGTTTTTTAAAATTATGCATTAGTTCTGATATAGAGGCTAAAATTAAATAACTGCGTGTAAAACCCTAGAATAGCATGTATAGTTGTTTGTTTGGGTACAATTGTCATTGGAAATTCAGCCAATACGCAACAAATAATGCACAATGATTTTGTAAATTCATTATTTGTGAATCATTATTAGGAATCATTTTCTAAAAAAAAGATATTATGACAATAAGAAAAGTAATTAGCACTCTCCTTCTAATTTCATCCGTATATTTAAATGCACAAGTTGTTAATCCTGTTAATTGGGCATTTTCATCCAAGAAAATTACAGAAAATACCTATGATTTAACGTTTACAGGAACGATTAAAGAATCTTGGCATCTTTACGGCACCAAAGTGCCAGCTGATGGGCCATTGCCTACTACAATTAATTTTACCGAATTAAAAGATTTTAAAACAGAGGGTGAAATCATTGAAATCACTAAAGCTGTTGTAAAATACGATGAGAATTTTATGATGAATATTCCTATGTTCAGCAATAAAATTATTCTTTCCAGAAGAGTCATTTTGCTATCGCAATCTACAGTTAATATTAAAGGGTACTTAGAATATATTTGTTGTAATGATCGTACTTGTACACCTCCATTTGAGGTCGATTTTTCATTTTCTTTAGATGCAGATAAAATCTCAAAATCAAGCTCCATTATATCGATTAGCGATACTTCTAAAAAGACAGTTTTTGCTAGAATTGATACCTCATCAATTCCTATTTCAAATACTACAAATGGCGATATTTTATCTCATGGCTCTAATATTAAAACGGAACAAGCTACAAGTAAAACAAGTAATGGATTGTGGAAATTTTTCATTATCTCTTTTTTAGGGGGTATCCTTGGATTGCTTACACCATGTGTATTTCCGATGTTACCAATGACAGTTTCTTTTTTCATACGTGGTTCTGGTTCACGCAGCAAAGCGATAATGAATGCATTGATTTTTGGTCTCTCAATAGTACTTATTTATTCTCTTATCGGAATTCTTATCTCAGTTAGTAATTTAGGGGCAGGCTTTGGAAATGCCCTCAGTACACATTGGCTACCCAACAGCATCTTCTTTATTTTATTTATTGCATTTGCTCTTTCGTTTTTAGGTTTATTTGAAATTGTTTTACCAGGTAATCTTGGCGACAAAACCGATAAATTAGTTGATAAAGGCGGTTTTGCTGGTAGTTTTTTTATGGCTCTTACTTTAGTTATTGTTTCATTTTCATGCACCGGACCAATTGTAGGTAGCATTCTTATTGAAGCGGCAAACGGTTTGTCAGTAAAACCTATTGTGGGTATGTTTGGTTTTTCGCTCGCTTTCGCTTTACCCTTCACACTCTTGGCCATTTTTCCTGCGGCATTAAAAAACCTTCCTAAATCTGGCGGGTGGATGAACGCCGTTAAAGTGGTACTTGCCTTTGTAATGTTGGCTTTTAGCTTAAAATTCTTATCTAATATGAGCCAGTCTTACCATCTTGAAATAATTAATAGAACAGCATATTTGTCTATTTGGATTTCACTATTTGCATTGCTTGGCTTATACCTTTTAGGCAAAATTACGTTACATCATGATACGCCAATTCAAAACCTGAGCATCCCGCGTCTATTACTTGCTATTGCTGTATTTGCTTTTGTCGCATATCTTTCAAAAGGTTTATTTGGAGATCCTCTAAAGGCAATCTCGTCATTTTTGCCGCCTGAAGAAATTGCCGAAGTTAACACACCTAAATCTATTGTTGAAGATTCACAACTTTGCTCTCAACCTTTGTATTCAGACATCCTCCATCTGCCTCATAATTTGCAAGGGTATTTTGATTTAAATGAGGGTTTAGATTGTGCTACAAAACAAAACAAACCCGTACTCCTTTCTTTTAAAGGACATGCATGTACCAATTGCAAAGAGATGGAAAACAAAGTATGGTCTGATCCTGCGGTTAAAAAGTTACTCTCAGAAAATTTTTTAATAGTAGCTCTTTATGTTGACGACCGTACTTATTTGAAAGAGAAAGATTGGATAACTTCAAGCTACGACGGAAAAGTAAAGAACACAATGGGTAAGAAAAATGCCGATATTCAAATTACTCGTTTTAATTCAAACACACAACCATTGTACGTTATACTGAATTCTGATGGTAGTGTTAAAGTGCCTCCAATAGGAATGGAAACCGACATTGAAAAATATCTAGACTGGTTGAAAAAAGGATTGTAAAAAAATTATTGTTTAAATTCTTTAAAAATCCAAGCTCTTAACATTCCATTATTTCTTGCTTTTTCTAACTCGCCAAGAGCATCTTCTCTTTGAGATGAGCTATATATTATAACTCTGAAAAAGTCATTTTCACCTCCAATAATCGATACTTGATATCCTTGTGTTTCGAGATCAGCAAGCATCATATCAGCATTCTGTCGCTTTTGAAAACTCCCTGCTACAATGTAATAGCTTGTATCTGATACGCCATCAAATATACTGTCACTATCTTCAACAATTAATTCTTCTTCTATTACAACTGGAGCTAATACAATCTCTGTTTCATTTTTATGAAGTGAAAAGAATAAAATACCTCCTATCACAAAAAATAAAGCTAGTAAAATCCAAAAAAAAGAAAATGCTTTTTTCTTTTTCTTCGCAATAATGGGCTTTATTATGGGAGCTTCTATTTTAGGTTCCGATTTAGTTGCTTCTTTTAAAATGCTTGTTGAAATTGGCTTTTGTGGTAAATCAATTGCCACAAATCCTGCATAGGTATCAAAAACATTAGCACCTTCAATTGCTACATAGTCAATCTCATTACTTACTGATTTCTTTAATTTACCTATACCCTCTATGATAAAAGACTCTCCTGAATTTATTTTTGTTTCAATACTTGAAACAAAATCCTGAATATTTTTATCCGCATCCTCTTTGGTTATATGCTTTTCCTTAATAATAAAATCAGAAAGTAATTGCTGATCATCACTGCGTGTTTTACTATTAAAGCTTATTTCGTAGGTCGGTGGTAGCAAAATCTTTTTTTCTATATCCATTTTAGCAGCTTGATAATCTGCCTTAAATCCACCAATACTCGGAATAATAACAAATTTATTATGCAGCAGTAGGCTCTTTATTGATATCTCAACATTCATTTGCTTGGTTTGATGCAAATGTAATAAAATTCCGTTTTATGTGTCATAATCATTAGCAAACTCTATATTTGATACTGCTTTTTTACTATATTCGCATTAAATTTGCTGATTTTGCTATCTATCCATTAGCATTGTTTTTTTTGTAGTGCATACTAATTGAAAAATGAAATTAGAATGAAAGAAATACAAATGGTTGACCTTAAAGGTCAGTATGAAAATATAAAACCAGAGATTAATCAGGCCATCCTTGATGTAATTGAAAGCACCGCTTTCATTAATGGACCACAAGTAAAAAGTTTTGCTCAAGAACTGGCAGCTTTTTTAAACGTTAAACATGTAATTCCATGCGCTAATGGTACTGATGCACTGCAAATTGCGCTAATGGCTCTTGGTTTAAAACCCGGTGATGAGGTTATAACTCCAAATTTCACATTTATAGCAACTATTGAGGTAATTGCACTTTTAGGTCTTGTTCCGGTACTAGTAGATGTAAATCCTAACACCTTCAACATAGATCCTTCTGAAATTGAAAAAGCAATTACTCCACGAACAAAAGCCATTATACCGGTTCACCTATTTGGTCAGTCATCTGAAATGGAGCGCATTATAAGTATTGCAGCAGAAAAAGATATTTTTGTTGTTGAAGATAATGCTCAAGCCTTAGGTGCTGAGTATACATTTAAGAACGGAAGAAAATCAATGGCTGGCACCATGGGGCATATAGGTTGCACCTCTTTTTTTCCATCTAAAAACTTGGGTACTTATGGTGATGGTGGAGCTATTTTTACGAATAATGATCAACTAGCTGAATCAATGCGAATGATTACCAATCATGGTTCAAAAGTAAAATACTACCATGAAACCATAGGGGTAAATTCTCGTCTCGACACCTTGCACGCAGCTATTTTAAACATAAAATTAAAGCATTTGAATGATTATAATGCATCACGTCAAAAAGTGGCCATGTATTATGATAAGGAACTGGGTGCTATTTCAGGTCTACAAATTCCTACGCGTTCAGCTGATTTTTCTACACACATTTTTCATCAATATACCCTAATTGTTAAGGATCGTAATGAATTAAAAGAGTATTTACATTCAAAAGGAATTCCTGCAATGGTTTACTATCCTGTTGCATTTCATCATCAGAAGGCCTTTAGTCATTTTTCTCAACGTCAGAATAGCTTTCCAGTTACAGAGTATCTCTGCAAACATGTTATATCTCTACCCATGCATACTGAAATGGATGCTGAGCAATTACAATATATAACATCAACAATAAAAACCTTTTTTTAATTATGAGTATAAAATTTTCAGCACATACTAGCGCTATAATTGATGATGGATGTACGATTGGCGATGGAACTAAGATTTGGCATTTTTCTCATATTATGTCAGGATGTACCATTGGTAAGAATTGTAACATAGGGCAAAATGTGGTGATTTCGTCAGGTGTAGTGTTGGGAGATAATATTAAAATTCAGAATAACGTTTCAATTTATACAGGTGTAAAATGCGAGGACGATGTATTCCTCGGGCCATCAATGGTGTTTACAAACGTTATTAATCCGCGCTCAGCAGTAAACCGAAAAGATCAGTATAAAGAAACCATTGTAAGAAAAGGAGCCTCTATTGGTGCAAATGCTACAATAATTTGTGGTCACGAAATTGGTGCGTATTCATTCATTGGAGCTGGTGCTGTTGTAACCAAAGCAGTTAAGGCTTTCGCACTAGTTGTTGGTAATCCAGCTAGGCAAACAGGTTGGATTAGTGAATTTGGTCATAAATTAAATTTTAAGCAAAATATGGCTATTTGCCCTGAAAGCGGACAAAAATATTTACTTGAAAATGATCAGGTAAAAAGAATTAATTAATAAATTTGACAAAATTTGATACTCAGATAGATATGGAAAAGAAAAATTTTGCAATCATTGGTGTAGCTGGGTACATTGCTGTTCGTCATTTAAATGCCATTAAAACAACAGGTAATACTTTGGTTGCTGCACTTGATAAATTTGACAGTGTTGGCATTATGGATAGTTATTTTCCTGATGCCGATTTTTTTACCGAATTTGAACGTTTTGACCGACATATTGATAAATTAAGACGTAAAGGGACAAAAGTTGATTACGTGAGTATTTGTTCTCCAAATTATTTGCATGATTCTCATATCCGGTTTGCATTGCGCAGCGGTGCTGATGCAATATGTGAAAAACCTATCGTTCTAAACCCATGGAATATTGATGCTTTACAAGCCATGGAGAAAGAAACAGGAAGAAAAGTTTTTAATATTTTACAGCTGCGTTTACATCCTGTGATCTGTGCGTTGAAAGATAAAGTTCAAAATGGTCCCAAAGATAAAACGTATGAAATCGATCTTTCTTACATTACTAGTCGTGGACATTGGTATCACAGCTCATGGAAGGGCGATCAGGAAAAATCGGGCGGAATTGCAACCAATATTGGAGTACATTTTTTTGATATGCTTACTTGGATATTTGGTGATGTTAAAGAAAATATTGTGCATATTTCAAAAAATGATAAGGCAGGCGGAATGCTTATTCTTGAGCGTGCTCGAGTGCGTTGGCTTTTAAGTCTTGATTATAATGATATTCCTGAGGATGTTAAAAAACAAGGGAAACGAACTTTTAGATCTATTAACATTGATGGAGATGAAATTGAATTTAGTGATGGGTTCACTGAATTGCATAATCGTATTTATGAAGAGATTCTTAATGGAAAAGGATTTGGACTAGATGCAGCTCGTAATGCAATTCAAAGTGTATATACAATTCGCAACTCAGAACCTATTGGCTTAAAAGGAGATTATCATCCATACTTAAAACAAATAAAAATTTAATTATGCTTCAAAAATTAAAGACTAAGCAAACAAAATTAGCTGTTATTGGTTTGGGATATGTTGGACTCCCCATTGCTCTTGAATTTGCAAAAAAAATTAAAGTTGTAGGATTTGATATTAATAGTGCTCGAGTGGATTTAATGCGAAATAGCATTGACCCAAGCAAAGAGCTCGATTCATCTGCCTTTAATGGTTGCGATATTTTATTTTCTTGCAATCCGGATGATTTAAAAGATGTTACCTTTTTTATAGTTGCAGTTCCTACTCCTATTGATGAGCATAATCTTCCGGACCTTAAACCCTTACTTAGTGCAACAGAAACCGTTGGCCGTGTATTGAAAAATGGCGATTATGTTGTCTATGAATCTACTGTATATCCTGGTTGTACCGAAGAAGATTGTGTTCCTGTACTTGAAAAACTTTCAGGCTTAAAATATATTAACCAATTCAAAGTTGGGTTTTCACCTGAACGTATTAACCCAGGCGATAAGGAGCACACTTTAACTAAAATCACTAAAATATCATCTGGTTGCGATTCTGAATCAGCAGAGGTAATTGCTACTGTATACGAAACAATAATTACAGCTGGTATTTATAGAGCCAGCTCTATTAAAGTTGCTGAAGCAGCAAAAATTATAGAAAATACGCAACGTGATATCAATATAGCGTTCATGAATGAGCTATCCATAATTTTTAATCGTATGGGTATTAATACATACGAAGTGCTTAAAGCTGCAGGTACCAAATGGAATTTCCTGAAATTTTTCCCCGGCCTTGTTGGTGGCCATTGCATTGGTGTTGATCCATACTATTTAATTTATAAAGCAAAAGAGCTGGGCTATCATTCACAAATTATTGGTGCTGGTCGTTTTATTAATGATTCCATGGGAGCTTATATTGCTAAACAAACGGTAAAAAAAATTATTTCACAAGATAAAAATATTGCCCGATCCAAGGTATTAGTTATGGGTACTACATTTAAGGAAAATGTTTCTGATATCCGAAATTCAAAAGTGGTTGATATTATAAGAGAATTTATTTCATTTGGCGTACATGTTGATACTATTGACCCCCATGCATCTGCATCTGAAATGAAGCATGAGTATGATGTGGTTCTTGCTGAAAAACCCAATGGACCTTATGATGCAATTATTGTAGCTGTTGCTCATGATGAATATCTGAAACTAGATGAAAACTATTTTAATTCGATTGCATCAAATAATGCTGTATTTGTTGATATTAAAGGTCTATATACAGGCAAAATAAATAAATTTTTATATTGGAGTTTGTAAAAAAGAACACATGAAAGGTAAAATTCTTGTAACAGGTGGTGTTGGATATATTGGTTCGCATACGGTGGTTGAACTAATGAATGAAGGATATGAAGTTATTGTAATCGATGATTTATCAAATTCTCGTATTGAAGTGCTTGATGGTATTTTTGGCATTACAAATAAAAGACCAATATTTGAACAGTTTAATATTTGCGATTCACAAAAGGTTCGCGAGTTCTTTTTAAAACATAAAGGTATTGACGCAATAATTCACTTTGCAGCATCAAAAGCAGTTGGTGAATCTGTTGAAAAACCACTTAAGTATTACAGAAACAACTTAAGCTCTCTAATAAATATTCTTGATGAAATGCAAGAGAATGCGATACATTCCATCGTTTTTTCTTCATCATGTACTGTTTATGGTCAACCTGATGTTTTACCTGTAACAGAAAATGCTCCTATTAAAAAAGCTACATCACCTTATGGTAATACAAAGCAAATTTGTGAAGAAATTTTACACGATTTTGTTAAAGTAAATACCACGCAAAATGTAATTTCTTTGCGCTATTTTAATCCAATTGGCGCTCACCCTTCTGCTTTAATTGGCGAACTACCTTCTGGTGTTCCTGATAATTTGGTGCCTTTTATTACACAAACAGCCATCGGATTAAGATCTGAATTAAAAGTCTTCGGTAGCGACTATGATACCGTTGATGGATCATGTATTCGTGATTATATTAATGTCGTTGATCTTGCAAAAGCGCATGTCATTGCAATTAATAGATTAGTGCAACAAAAGAATAAAACCTCACTTGAGGTATTTAATTTAGGAACTGGAAATGGAGTTTCTGTACTCCAAATAATAAATGCTTTTGAAAAATCAACCGGGAAAAAATTGAACTACAAAATTATTGATCGCCGACCAGGTGATGTTGAGAAGGTATGGGCTGATACGGCATATGCAAATAACGAACTTGGATGGAAAGCTCATGAAAGCCTCGAAGATACTTTGTCTTCTGCATGGAAATGGGAGCAGCATATTAGAAAACAATTAAAGTAATTTAATGAAAAATGAAAAAAAACATACTAATAACAGGAGGTGCTGGTTTTATTGGTTCACATGTAGTACGCCGTTTTGCAAAAAAATATCCATCGTATCATATTTACAATTTAGATAAGCTTACTTACGCCGGTAATTTAGAAAACTTAAGCGATATTGATAGCTTCCCTAATTATTCCTTTATTAAAGAAGATATAACCAATGCTGAAGCTATTTTAAAAGTTTTTAACGATTATCATATTGATGGAGTTGTACATCTTGCTGCTGAGTCACATGTTGACCGATCCATTTCTGGCCCTTTAGAGTTTATAAAAACCAATATTCATGGTACTGTTAGCCTGCTTGAGGCTGCTAGAGCTGCTTGGAAAGATAATTATGAAGATAAAAAGTTCTATCATATTTCAACTGATGAGGTTTATGGTTCTTTAGGTGCGACTGGGTTTTTTACAGAAGAAACAGCTTACGACCCTCGCAGTCCATACTCTTCATCAAAAGCGAGCAGCGATCATCTTGTGCGAGCCTATTATCATACCTATGGTTTACCTGTGGTTATTACAAATTGCTCTAATAATTATGGTCCAAATCAGTTTCCAGAGAAATTAATTCCACTACTCATATCAAATATTAAAGCGAATAAACAATTGCCTGTTTATGGTAAGGGTGAAAATGTGAGGGATTGGCTTTATGTTGAAGATCATGCAGAAGCTATAGATCTTGTATTCCATAAAGGATTAGTAGGTGACACTTATAATATTGGCGGCAATAATGAATGGAAAAACATTGACATTGTTCTTAAAATTTGTCAATTAATGGATACAAAACTTGGCAGACCTCAGGGCACCTCTGAAAAGCTTATTACTTATGTTAAAGATCGTGCCGGTCATGATATGCGTTATGCTATTGATGCCTCTAAAATCAAAAAAGATCTCGGTTGGTCCCCTGTTGCAACTTTCGAACTAGGAATATCTAAAACTCTTGACTGGTATTTAGAAAATGAGAATTGGTTGAACAACGTTCTTTCTGGTGAATATGGAAAGTATTACGATAAACAATATAATAAAAGATAGTTTATTAATCTATTATACCAAACCCAATCTATGATATCAACAATAAATGGGGTTTGGTCTTTTCTCTAATTACTCAACTGTAACTGATTTGGCAAGATTTCGAGGTTGGTCAACATTGCATCCGCGCATTACTGCAATATGATACGATAGAATTTGTAATGGAATTACTGCAAGCAAAGGCGCTAAAGGTTCAGGAGAATCTGGAATTTCCATTACATAGTCAGCCATTTCTTTTATGATTACATCTCCTTCTGTTACAATGGCAATTACAATTCCATGTCGAGCCTTTATTTCTTGTATATTACTTACTACTTTTTCATACGATTTATCTTTAGTAGCAAGAACAACAACGGGCATATTTGCATCTATAAGAGCAATTGGACCATGTTTCATTTCTGCTGCCGGATAGCCTTCTGCATGTATATATGAAATCTCTTTTAATTTTAAGGCTCCCTCTAATGCTACAGGAAATAAATATCCTCTGCCTAGATATAGAAAGTTTGTAGAGTCCTTAAAAAGTTTTGCGAGTTTCTTAATATGTTTATCTTTTGCGAGAATTCTTTCTACTTTTTCAGGTATTTTAATTAATTCACTTATCAATTCCTGGTATGTAGCTTTGTCAATTTGTTTGCGGTTTTTTGCAAGCATCATCATCATCATAAAGAGTACGGTTACTTGTGCCGTAAATGCTTTTGTTGATGCTACACCTATTTCAGGTCCAGCATGTGTATAAACTCCGGCATGTGTTTCGCGTGGAATACTAGAACCAACTACATTGCAAACGCCAATTACAAGAGCTCCTGCTTGCTTAGCTAATTGAATTGCAGCAAGTGTATCTGCTGTTTCGCCACTCTGACTTATTGCAATTATAACATCATCTGGAAAAATAACAGGATTACGATATCTAAATTCAGAGGCATATTCCACCTCAACAGGAATACGTGCAAATTCTTCTATTAAATATTCACCAACTAAACCTGCATGCCATGATGTTCCACAACCAATAATAATAATCCTACGAGCACTCGTGAGTTTGTCCATTACATCATACAATCCACCTAAGTGAATTTCTAAATTCTCACGTGAAACACGTCCTCTTATAGTATCTTCAATACTTTTAGGCTGCTCAAAAATTTCTTTTAGCATGAAATGGTCAAACCCATTCTTCTCAAGTGCTGCTATCTCAAAATTTATTTTCTGCACCTTGGGTGTGAGCTTATCGTTATGAATGGTTTTTAATAAAAGCTCATCCTTTTTTATAATGGCAACATCATTATCATTTAAGTAAATCACGCTTTTTGTATGCTCAACTATAGGGGTTGCATCTGAAGCTACAAAATATTCGCCAATACCAACTCCAATAACAATAGGACTGCCTTTGCGTGCTGTTATAATTTTATCAGGTTCACTCTTACACATTACTATAATTCCATAAGCACCAACCACTTTTGTAAGCGCCAGTCTTACGGCAATTTCTGCTGATACATTTCCCTTAACGTAAATATATTCGATTAGATTTACTAAAACTTCAGTATCTGTTTCACTTGAAAATTTATACCCACGATCAAGTAATTTTCTTTTTAAACCTGAATAGTTTTCAATAATACCATTATGAATAATGGTAAAAAAACCCTCGTTAGATGTATGGGGATGTGCGTTTACATCATTTGGCTCTCCATGTGTAGCCCAGCGTGTATGACCCATTCCAATAGTACCTTGTATTTGATTCCCTTGTATATGATTTTCAAGATCACTTACTTTGCCCTTGCACTTATGTACAATTATTTTTTTATCAAGCAAAGCGATTCCAGCAGAGTCGTATCCTCTATACTCGAGTCTGCGTAAACCGTTAATTAAAATCGGATATGCCTGTTTATCTCCTATGTATCCAACAATTCCGCACATAAATACTTATTCTTTAAAATTTGAATAGATAATTTTTAATTTTATATGTTTGTTTTTTGAATTCGATATAACTACTCGGTTAGCTATATTGCTATTGTAAAACCTATTTCCATTTTTATCTGAATATGCAGGTAAAATAATAAATTCCTCGGGCTCTATACCTAAAGCTATTTTTTTAATTGACTCTGTTATGTTAAATGAGTAGTTGCCATTTATGAGCGTTGCTCCATTTGTATATTTTCCCATATACAATGGATCAACAGTAGTTATTGATTTTGTGTATTTAGTATCGTGCGTCATTAACATTAAAATTGAAGGTGCAGGATATTCTACATTTTCTATAATGGGCACAATAAGATCAGCATGTAAAATGGTTAAATTTTTCCATGGTAAAGTATTATTTAATCTTACTAACACATTTGTACCACCCATTGCTTGTATATAAGCAAGACTATCTGGACTAGGAGTACTATCATTTAGTAATGATGAAATAGAAGAATGCCCTAAATCATGCTTGAAGCTTTTCACCCTCGAACATTTATCATTTGCCACAAAATCATATGTTTGATTACCATTATAATATAGTCGTAGTTTAAAAGAGGTCTCGTTTAAATTAAAATGTACAATTGAACCTTCTTTATTTAAAACATCTTTGCATGAAAGATATAATCCATTAGTTGAAGAAAATAATTCACTATGAGATGAGTTAAATGCAGCTGGATTGATTAGCAGATTATTTACTGCAAATGAGATATCCAAAAATATTTTTAGTACTGAATCATTGGGGGTGAATAAAACAGGGTCGCCACCTTCATTTAGAATTTGATTATCGCAGTAATTTGAAAGATTAATGCTGCTAACACTATCATTACTAAAGCTGGTATTTACATTATAAACACTTATTTCTAAAGGGCTAGATTTGGATCCATAAACGGCTTGATATTTAATAATAAGACACAAACTATCAACACGTAAAACCTCATCTATTAACTTCACATCAGACCTACTTGGCACCAATTGAGTTATAAACTCAGCTTTAGTAAATCCCCAAATAGGATCCGTATAAGAGCCTAACAAGCCTATTGGAAAATCAGAGGTGCCTACTTCATCAACAGATATGGTTGAGGCATCAATATCTATATCATAAATAACGGTTAAGGTGTCTACGCCTATTAGCATATCACGTCCAAAATCATTTATCTTATTTTCACACGATATAAATATCACTAGCAGACTTGCTATAAGTATCTGGGATAATGTTTTTCTCATAAATTTAAATGAATATCATTGATTGGCAATCTTATCATAGAATTCATGATAATCGTCTATGTAACTCTCTGCATTATGTTCAAGAACGGTTTTTCTTGCCTTTTTAGCGTGGTCGCGAAGATCTTGATTTACATTTGGGGAAGTGAAAATAACTCCATCAGACTGACTAATAATGAGTTTGCTTAGATTTACATAGGAAGGTGCCGTAATAACCTCAACATCACGCTTGCTAATTCCGTCAATAATAACTTTATCCTTAAACTTCTTATTGAGATTATGTGAAAAATCATCAGCATAAATTGAAGTGATGATACGGGTATTTGCAAATAAAGGATTATCACTATATGCTTTTTTAGTATATAGTGCTATTAAACCTGTAAACCAACCATGACAATGTATTATATCGGGTGACCAACTCAATTTATTAATAGTTTCAAGTACTCCTCGAGTAAAGAAAATGGTTCGCTCATCATTATCTGAAAACTCAACCCCTTTTTCATCACTAAACATATGTTTTCGTCCAAAGTAATCTTCGTTATCAATAAAATAAATCTGCATTCGTGCCGCTTGAATTGATGCGACTTTAATAATCAATGGATGATCGGTTTCATTGATAATAAGATTCATGCCTGACAGTCGAATAACTTCGTGCAACTGGTTTCTTCGCTCATTTATACATCCATATTTTGGGAGAAATGTGCGTATTTCTCTTCCTCTTTCCTGTATACCTTGCGGTAGATTTCGACTTATAATGGAAATTTCAGACTCCGGAACGTATGGGGTAATCTCCTGAAAAACATACAGTATTCTTGCTTTATCCATTGTGCTTTATTGTACATTTTGATGTTCTGCAAAGTTAGTAAATTTTATTTACAATCTAATTATCTTATTATTAATTATCTACGATTTTAATTTTCTCTAAAAACTGCATTAATACTGAGTTTTACTCAATTCCTTCGATTCTAATTGACTTATAATCCTTTTAAAATTCAATCAGATGAAACTTATTCTATATATTTACAATCATTTTACTATGCGTATATATCATAAAAACAGCGATTTAACAAACTATCTTCATACTATTAGGACGATAGGAGATTCTATTGGCTTTGTTCCAACAATGGGAGCCTTGCATCAAGGGCACTTATCGCTTATACAAGCAAGCAAAAATGAGTGTGCTATTAGTGTTGTAAGTATTTTTGTTAACCCAACTCAATTTAACAACAAAACCGATTTTGAATTGTATCCTCGAGATAATGAGCGTGATATATCATTACTTCAAAATTTGATGGGCGAAAATGATTGCCTTTTCCTTCCAAGTATCGATGATATATATTCTGATGGAACTAACAAAAAATATGACCTTCAAAACTTGGATAAAACCATGGAAGGTGAGCATAGACCTGGCCATTTTAACGGCGTGGCAATGGTGGTGGCACGTCTTTTTGATATTGTAAAACCCCATAAAGCATTCTTTGGCCAAAAAGACTTTCAGCAACTAGCTATCATTAAATTTCTAGCTAAGTATATCTTAAAGCAAAAAATTGATATCATTGAATGCCCAACAATCCGCGAATCAAGCGGCTTAGCTATGAGTTCACGAAATACACGATTAAATTCAGCTCAACGTTCTCAAGCTGCTTTGCTCTCTGACACCCTTTTTAAAATCGCCAGCCTAAAACCCATTATGTCACCTAATGAAGTAAAAATTTGGGCTAAAGACCGAATAAATGCTAGTGGAACATTAAATACCGAGTATGTTGAAATCGTCAACGCTGAAACTTTAGTTTCAATTACAAACTGGAATGAACCCGGAGAAAAGGTAGTTTGCTTGGCTGCTATAATTGGAGGGATTAGACTAATTGATAATCTAAAAATTTCTTAAATTTACACTATGTTTATAGAAGTGCTAAAATCTAAAATACATCGCGTTACGGTAACCAACGCAAATCTAAATTATGTTGGAAGTATTACCATTGACGAAAATCTTATGGATGCGGCAAATCTAATTGAAAATGAAAAGGTGCAGGTTTTGAATGTGAATAATGGCGAACGTATTGAAACATACGTTATAAAAGGCGAACGTGGTTCTTCTGAGATTTGTTTAAATGGCCCCGCAGCCCGAAGGTTTCAGGTTGGGGATGTTGTTGTAATCGTTTCTTTTGCAATGATGGATTTTAATGACGCTAAGATATTCAAGCCAGCATTGGTTTTTCCTGATACTCGAACCAATAAACTTATCTAATTCTAAAGCCTTGAAAAAACTCGTATTTCGTTCAATAAACTTTTTCGTCTTTTTAGCAATCGCAATACTCCTTCTGTATTTGTCGTTCAAAGACCTTAACATGTCAATGTTGTGGGAACATTTAAAATCTGCAAATTATTGGTGGATTCTGATTTCTTTAATTATTGCCGTTTTAAGTCATTTAAGTCGCGCATACCGATGGAATATTCTTATTGAAGGTATTGGATATAAAGCTAACATAAAATCGACTTTCCCCTCCCTACTTGTTGGTTACCTAGCAAATCTCGCTTTCCCAAGAATAGGTGAACTTACACGCTGTGGGTTAGTGAATAAAAAGGAAAAAATACCTATCGATAAATTATTAGGTACCGTAATTGTTGAGAGAGCCTTTGATATGCTTATTCTTTTTGGTCTTTTGTTTATTCTCATTTTTGCTAAGTTTGATTTTTTTGGCGGTTTTATTCAAAATAATATTATCGACCCAATGTTTTCAAAACTTTTAAAATTATTTAGTTTCTCATGGACTTTATGGATCATTATTATTGCATTCATCATTTCTTGCATAAGTATGTATTTTGTTTTTCGTGAGAGGATATATTCAATTACTTTCATACGAAAAATTAATATTACATTGTATGGTATTTTAAAAGGAATGAAATCTGTGTTCAAGATGAAACGTGTTTGGGAATTTATATTACATACAGTTATTATTTGGGGTTTGTATTGGTTAATGACCTATGTTGCCATATTTTCTCTCAGCGCGACTTCTGGGCTTAAACCAATTGATGGTGTCTTCCTTCTTATTATTGGCGGATTAGGAATGTCTGCTCCTGTACAAGGCGGCATCGGTGCATATCATGGTTTAGTTACGCTTGGTTTAACTCTATATAGTATCCCTCGCGAAGATGGGATGGCATTTGCTATTCTAACTCATGGTTCCATGTCACTTATGTTTATTGTGGTTGGATGCATCTCTTTACTCGCACTTTTCATTTCAAAAGACAAAACAACATCGTATGAACAAGCTTAATCATATAAAATCACATATAATTACCGATACTGAACTTACTAAACAGCTTGCTATATGGCGTTTTAAATCAAAAAAAATAGTATTTACTAATGGTTGTTTTGATGTACTCCATCGTGGACATATCGAATACTTAGCTCAAGCAGCTTCCTTAGGGGATATACTTGTTGTTGGATTAAATACAGATCAATCAGTGAAGAGACTCAAGGGAGCCAATAGACCTGTTAATCCTGAAGACGCACGTGCGGTGACACTTGCAGCACTTTCTTGTGTTAGTATCGTAGTTTTATTTGATGAGGATACTCCTCTCGAACTTATTAAAAAGGTTAAACCAAACATTCTTGTTAAAGGGAGTGATTATAAAACCGAGAAAATTATTGGCTATAATGAGGTAACTCAAAGTGGCGGTACAGTTATAACAATCGATTTAATTGATGGTTTCTCAAGTTCGGCTATTATTAAAAAGCTCGAATCACAATAATTATGGCAAAACAAAAATCAGTTTTTATTTGTCAGAAATGTGCTGCAGAATCACCCAAATGGATTGGTAAATGTCCATCATGCGGCGAGTGGAATAGTTATGTTGAAGAAGTTGTCGTGAAGGAAAGATCTGGACTCTCTGCTTCTTCTCGATTGACACGTTCTGTGGTTAAACCAATTCACGAAATTACCTCTATACAAAAAGATAGACTAATTACCGGGATTAGTGAATTTGACCGAATTTTGGGAGGAGGTGTTGTTCCTGGTTCCCTCATTCTTCTTGGCGGTGATCCGGGCATTGGAAAATCAACACTCGCACTACAAGTCGCAATGGAAGCAAACTTCAAGGTACTTTATGTTTCTGGAGAAGAAAGCGATGAACAAATTAAAATGCGTGCCGAAAGACTCGGAGTTAATAATAAAAACTGCTATGTATTATGTGAAACACTTCTTGATGAAATATTAAATCACATCCATGATGTCTCTCCAGCTCTAGTTGTTATTGATTCAATACAAACTTTATATACAGATCAAATAGAATCATCTCCCGGCTCTGTTTCACAAGTTCGTGAATGCTCTTCTCGTTTATTGAGGCTTGCAAAAGAAACGGGTACTCCTATTCTACTTATTGGTCATATCACAAAAGAAGGGACCATAGCTGGCCCCAAAGTGCTCGAACATATTGTTGATACAGTCTTGCAATTTGAAGGCGATTTAAATCACGTTTTTAGAATACTACGTGTTAATAAAAATAGATTTGGTGCAACTTCAGAATTAGCTATTTTTGAAATGCGCGAAAGTGGATTAATACAAGTTCTTAATCCTTCCGAAATATTGATCAGCCAAAGCGACGAGGAATTAAGCGGAGTTGCAATTGCCGCAACCATTGATGGTTTAAGACCTTACTTGGTCGAAATTCAGTCCTTAGTTTCATCGGCCGTTTATGGCACCCCACAACGTTCTAGTACTGGTTTTGATACTCGTAGACTAAACATGCTTCTTGCTGTACTTGAGAAAAAAGCTAGTTTTCGTTTAGCTACTAAAGATGTTTTTATAAATATTGCCGGAGGTCTTCGTATTAGCGATCCCGCTGTTGATCTAGCCTTAGTAGTGGCTATTCTTTCCTCATCTGTTGATCTGCCTGTTTCAAAAAAGATTTGCTTTGCTGCTGAAGTTGGCCTTACAGGTGAAGTACGACCTGTTAGTAGAATTATTCAACGTATAAAAGAAGCCGAAAAATTAGGATTCGAAAAAATATATATTTCCAGATATAATTCTAAAAACATCAAAGCGTCTGATTATAAAATTAAAGTAGTATTCATCGGTCGTGTAGAAGAGCTTGTAAAATCTGTTTTTGCTGGCAATTATAATGTCTCATAAACCTTTAATATTTCTCTATATTTGTATCATCGTAGTTTTCCTTGATAATTGACTCGCCTGAATTTTTGCAATTTACCGAAACATTTAAATTTGATGCAATATCAAACGTGTCAAGTTGACTAATAGCCAAATCTCCATTAGCATAGACTTTCTCCATATATAATGCCCATATTGGGAGTGCCATATTCGCACCCTGCCCTATACTTAAATTATTAAAATGTACAGAACGATCTTCACCGCCAACCCAAACTCCTGATACTAAATTGGGCGTAATACCCATAAACCAACCATCACTTTGATTTTGCGTAGTTCCTGTTTTTCCAGCAATTTGATTGTCCATATTAAACCTATTTCCTCGCAATCGTAAGCCAGTTCCTTCTGTAATTACTGCTTCAAGAAGGTTTATCATTAATGCTGAAGTTTTTTCACTAATGGCTTCTTTTTTTTGAGGATAAAAACGAGAAAGAACCGTTCCACTTCGATCTTCAATTTTGGTAACAAACGTTGGTGTAATATAAACTCCTTTATTGGCAAAAGTACTATATGCCCCAGTCATCTCATAAAGCGATATCTCTGGGGTTCCTAATATAATCGAAGGTACTGGTAACAAATCGCTAGTTACGCCCATCTTTCGCATTATGTCAATAACAGCACCTTCTGAAAATTGTTTTATTAACCAGGCCGAAATATAATTAACTGAATTTGCTAAGCCCCATTTTAATGTTACTAATTCTCCTTCGCGCCCTGTTTCTCCTGCATTTTTTGGCGACCAAATCGTATCGCCTATTATAAAAGTTTGAGGTACATTGGGCACTTTGTAACACGGTGAGTAGCCTTCTTGCATTGCCACTGTATACAAAAAGGGCTTAATAGTCGAACCCACTTGACGGCGACTTACTAATACATGATCATATTTAAAATATCTAAAAGAAGGTCCTCCTACATATGCTTTTATATATCCAGTATGAGGATCCATTGACATGAAACCAGCACGCAACAAATATTTGTAATAACGAATTGAATCATATGGAGACATAATTGTATCACGTTCACCGCGCCACGAAAAAATTCGCATGTGAACTTTCTTTCTAAACGATTTATAAATTACTTCATCTGATATTCCTGCACGTTTCATTGAGCGAAAACGATCTGATCTTCGCATGGATGAATTCATAATATTTTGTACCTGCTCAACATCTAAATCTGATGAAAATGGCCCATTTCTTGATGCTTTCTTTTCTTTGTAAAATTCTTCTTGTAAATAATTTCCTAAATGGTCTGTTAATGATTCCTCAGCAAATATTTGCATTTTTGAATTTATTGTGGTATGAATTTTTAGACCGTCGCTATATAAATCATAATGGCTGCCATCGGGTTTAATATGCTTTTTTATCCATCCATACAATGGATTTGTTTCCCAATCTGTCGAATCTCTTTTGTAGCTATAGTAATCATAATAATTTTTTCGACTGGGTACCTCTGCCGTCATCATTCTTCTAATATATTCGCGCATGTAAGCTGCTTGGCCTTCGTTGTGGTCTGATATGCTTAATTTCAGTCTTAGTGGCAATTTAGAAAGAGAATCATACTCATATTTTGAAATAAAATTATATCTCTGCATTTGCATCAATACAATATTACGTCTCAATCTGGCTTTTTTAGGATTAATTAAGGGACTATATCGAGTGGGGGCATTTATAATTCCTGCTAGTAAGGCTGCTTCTTCTATCTTTAACGAATCAGGAGTAGAAGATAAAAATGTTTTTGAAGCTGCCTTAATACCATATGAATTACTTCCAAAAAAAACAGTGTTAAGATACATCACTAAAATTTCTTTTTTGGTGTAATTTCTTTCCAATCTAACTGCTGTAACCCATTCTTTAAACTTAACAATACCCAAATGTATTTTTCGTACTAAAGCATTCTCCACAACAGTTGTATCACGACCAAATAAATTTTTTGCTAGTTGTTGTGTTAATGTACTTCCTCCTCCTGCATCTTTATTGCCTAGCAATAGTGTTTTTATAAGAACGCGACCTAGTCCTCTAGTATCAATACCACTATGCTTTTCAAATCGTATATCTTCAATTGCAACTATAGCGCTTATCATATAAGGTGATAAATTATCAAAATCTATCATTGATCGATTTTGATAAAAAAAGACGCCGAGAACCTTCCCATCCTCACTTAACACTTCTGATGCTAAGTTGCTTTTGGGATTTTCTAGCTCTTTAAAACTTGGCATAAAACCCATATTATTAGTAGTAATAAGAAGGAAAATAAATGTCAAACAAAAAAATGGAAGAAAGAAGATAATCCAGAAAAAAAGCAAATAGCGTTTTTTAGTTTTTTGATCGAGGCCCATAAAATAATCTTTATTTTTTATGTAAAGGTAAAAATGTTTTCGTTAATTGACGAAAAGGTTTTTTTTAATATTATTTTTTTCGAACCTTTTCCGCTCAAATTGTAGCATTCCGATCATTGATATCCTTATCTCGGTGTTCCCATTTTTTTTTTAAACGTTCAATATCAGAAAATTTATTTATTTTTCGCCCCGTTTATACATACTATATATATATTATATGGCAGATAATTTAGTAATTGTTGAGTCTCCAGCTAAAGCGAAGACCATCGAAAAGTTTTTAGGGAAAGATTTCCTTGTTACTTCAAGCTATGGTCATATCAGAGATCTTTCAAAGAAAGATTTTGGAATTGACGTTAAAAACGGCTTTGCTCCGAACTATATAGTTCCAGAGGATAAAAAGAATGTAGTTGCCCAACTGAAGAAGTTAACCAAAAGTGTAAAAGCAGTTTGGTTGGCGAGTGACGAAGACCGTGAGGGTGAGGCTATTGCTTGGCATTTATGTGAGGTGCTTGAACTTGATCCAAAATCTACTCATCGTATTGTTTTTCACGAAATTACTAAAGATGCCATTCTGAAAGCCATTAAAAAGCCTCGTTTTATTGATCAGAATTTGGTAAACGCACAACAGGCTCGTCGTATTCTGGATAGAATTGTTGGATTTGAACTTTCACCTGTTTTATGGAAAAAGGTAAAGCCCTCATTATCTGCTGGTAGAGTACAATCTGTAGCGGTTCGAATACTTGTTGAACGTGAACGTGAAATTATTGCTTTTAAAAGCACTAGTGCATTTAGAGTTACAGCTCAATTTATTGTTAATGGGCCAAAACAATCTGAACTGCTTGCTGAACTACAAAACCGTTTCCCCGATAAAAAACAAGCATTAGATTTTCTTACTAAATGCAAATCGCAACAATTTGTAATATCAGATATTACTAAGAGACCATACAAGAAAACGCCAGCTGCTCCTTTTACTACGTCTACTTTACAACAAGAAGCAAGTCGTAAATTGGGCTTTTCAGTTTCGCAAACCATGACTCTTGCTCAGAAGTTATATGAAGCTGGAAAGATAACATACATGCGTACCGATTCTGTTAACCTTTCAGAAACCGCTCTTTCTGCTGCAGAAAAAATCATTAAAAAGGAATATGGTGCTGAATATATTCATACACGGCAGTTTAAAACCAAAACAAAAGGGGCGCAAGAGGCGCATGAGGCTATCAGACCAACATATGTTGATGATGTCGATATTGCTGCTGGTTCTTCTGGTGAAAAGAAACTCTATGATCTTATTTGGAAACGCACCCTTGCATCTCAAATGAAAGATGCAGAACTCGAAAAAACCACAGTTACTATTGATATTAGTGGGATGCACGAAAAATTCACGGCTGTTGGTGAGGTGCTAATTTTTGATGGATTTCTCAAAGCATATATTGAATCTACCGATGAGGACTCCGAAGAGCCTTCAAGCAAAATGCTTCCTCCGTTAAAGATTAAAGAACTTCTTGAACCTCGCCAAATATTAGCAACTGAAAAATTCAGTCATCATCCTGCTCGTTACACAGAGGCAAGCTTGGTTCGCAAACTCGAAGAATTAGGAATTGGACGTCCCTCAACTTATGCGCCTATCATTTCAACAATTCAACAGCGTGGTTATGTTGTGAAAGATGAACGTCAAGGTACTGAAAGAGCTTATTGGCAGCTAATTCTCGAAGGGAATAAACTAATTGAAAATCAAAAAATCGAAATTACAGGTGCTGAGAAGGGCAAACTAACTCCTCTTGATATTGGTATGGTAGTAAATGATTTTCTAACTGAAAATTTTGAGGAAGTATTAAATTTAAATTTCACTGCAAGCGTTGAGAAAGAATTTGATGATATTGCTGAAGGGAAAAAGAACTGGAGTACAATGCTCAAAACTTTCTATAAGCCTTTTCACAATCAAGTTGAATTAACGCTAAAAAATTCTGAACGTAGTAAAGGTAAACGTGATTTGGGCGTGGATCCTACAACTGGTCTTAATGTGTATGTGCTTATTGGACGCTATGGTCCTATGGTACAACTTGGCGAAGTTGAAGGGGATAACAAACCAAGATATGCTAGCCTACTTAAAACTCAATATCTCGAAACCATTACTTTCGAGGAGGCACTTAAATTATTTAGACTCCCTCGAAAACTGGGTGTATTTGAAGATCAGGAGATTGTCGTTTCTATTGGAAAGTTCGGTCCCTATGCTCGACTGGGTTCTCTTTTTGTGTCTCTTAAAAAGGATGTTGATGATCCATATTCTGTAACACTCGAGCGAGCTATTGAATTAATTGAAGAGAAAAGACTTGCCGATAAATTAAAAGTAATTAAATCATTCCCTGAAGATGAAACTCTAAGAGTCTTAAATGGCCGTTGGGGTGCATATATTGCTCTTGCCAAAGCAAACTACAGAATACCTAAAGATTCCAAACCAGAGATGTTAACATATGAAGATTGTATGACTATCATAAAGAATGCACCTGAGAAATTTGCAAAGAAGTCTTCCAAAACAGCTGAAAAGAAAACAACAACATCGGCAAAGAAAGCAGTAAAAACAACAAAAACTGGAAAGTCATCTGCAAATGTAACATCTAAAACTGCTTCTACAAGTAAAACAAAGAAGATCACGAAAACTACATCAAAACCTATCGCAAAAAAAACATTAAAACCAAGCAAAAAAATAACAACAAAAAAATCCGTTAAAACTTCTTCTAAAACCCCCAAAAAATAAGATTAATGGAGTGGCAGCATTATTTTGAACCCCTGAGTCTTAAAAAACCAGAGAAAGTCTTCCTAACGCCCGAGGCTTCTTTCTCTCAATATATTACTGTGCATACACAAAGCAACCCAATCCCTGATATTTCCGGATTTGACATTGCTATTGTTGGGGTACCTGATGGAAGAGATACTATGAATAGCGGAACTTCGTCCTCTCCTGATGCTATAAGAAATAGCCTTTATCAACTAAGTCGTTTCCCTGTTCGTATTAAAATTATTGATCTAGGCAACCTTATGATTAAGGATTCTATGGCCGATACCTATTTTGGCTTACGCGATGTACTTATTGAATTGATAAGTCGAGATATTCAAATTGTTATTCTTGGAGGTGGGCAATCTCTCACTTGGTCAACATACCTTGCATTTAGGCATTTTAAGCAAAAACTTAATTTAGTTACTATTGATGCTAAAATAGATGCAGGTGATTATCCTGTTGATTGCTTCTCTGAAACATTTATGAGTAAAATTATTGGACTTCAAAAAGAAGAGCAGATTCTATTTGACTACACAAACATTGGTCATCAAGCACATTTAAACGATTATAAAGTGCTTGAAAAAATGGCAGCAATGAACTTAGGATTACTCCGATTAGGCGCAATTCGGTCACAATACGATTTAATTGAATCGGTTTTGCGTGATGCGCACATGATATCTGTTGATATGGGCGTTGTTAAACATAGTGACTGTCCTGCAAATTTCAGAACTTCTCCCAACGGCCTTTCTGGAGATGAAATATGTCAAATTGCTCGTTATGCTGGAACAAGCGAGTCAGCGCGTTGTTTCGGAATATTTGAGCTAAATACTTTTTACGATCAACAACAGCAATCTGCAAATCTTGCTGCTCAAATGATATGGTATTATATTGATGGAATTATTAATAAAAGGCTAAATCATCAACGTAAAGATTTATCAAGACATCTATTAAAAATTAGTGATCACGAAATAGTTTTCTATAAATGCAAGCTAACTGATCGTTGGTGGGTAGATGTACCTATCATTAAATCAAATACATGCGTTACTGTTTCCTGCTCAGCAGCCGACTATAAAAAAGCTTGCAGTGACGAGATTCCTGACCGTTGGTGGAGGCTTTTTAGAAAGCTAAATTCATAATTTTTTATATATTTGCTTGAATTTTCCCACTTATGGTGTAACCATTGGGTTAAAAAATCAGTATAAATTCATGTTAAACTATGTGTGAATTGAAACTGATTTGACCTTGAACAGGATTAATTCAATGAAAGAATCTAAAAACGCATAATTTAGCATTTTTATAATGATGAGGTTAGTAAGCTACGTTCTTTTGCTGTTTACAGTTTTAAATGCATCTGCTCAGCAAGAACCATTTTATAGTCACTATATGTATGGCGCCAATTCCGTAAATCCAGGTGCCGCAGGTAGTGACGATATGGTTTCGCTAACCGCTTTGCTTAGAACTCAATGGATGAAATTAGAAGGCGGACCTAATACTTCTTTTTTAAATGGGAATATGCCATTTAGATTGTTTAAAGCAGATCATGGATTAGGAATTGCTTTTGGTACAGATAATTACGGGTTTGTTAAAAACACTTTTGGAAACCTGTCTTATGCATATAGAAAAGAAATTGGGACAGGGAAACTTGGAATAGGATTAAATTTAGGTTTTGTGGGTAATAGTTTTGAACCTACATGGAATATACCTGAGGGTTCTAATTTTGTTGCCCCGGGTGCAGGTGGAGATGAGGCAATTCCAAATACCAAAGAAAATGCAACGGCATTTGATTTGGGCTTGGGTGTTTTTTATAAAAAAGAAAATTTGTTCTTTGGAGTATCTACAACACATTTGAATCAAGCAAAATTCAAATATACCGTAGGGAAACCTTATTTGGTTAGGCATTATTATGTTTTAGGAGGATATGCTATTCCTTTAAAAAACAATGCTTTTACATTGCAGCCATCCTTTTTGTTAGGAACAGATGGATTTGCAAATCAAATAATGCTCAGCGCTAATGTATTGTACAACAATAAAATACATGGCGGCTTATCATACCGTGTCGGAAATGCCATTATTGCGATGTTCGGTCTTGAATTGTTTAAGGATGTTGATGTAGGCTTTTCATATGACATTGAAATGACAAAATTATCAAGATACAGCTCTGGTAGTGTGGAGGTTATGCTAAGATATCGCTTTGATATGTCAGTTGAAAAATTTCCTGAAGCCTACAAAAGTATACGTTTTTTATAGGTTTTTTTGAAAAAAAATTGTTTGTGAATAAAAATATTAGTAGTTTTAGTAACTCAATAAATAAAAAGAAAGTCATGAAAAAACTTCTAACCTTAGTCAGTTTGTTAGCTATCTATAGCTGTGGTAGCTACAATACAGGTGAATTGACAGGTGTTAAAGACCGAGGAATGTATTTTGAACCAGAGCCATTTGGAATGGTTTTTGTACCTCAAGGTTCTTTTCACATGGGGCCTGTAGAGCAAGATATTGCTTGGGCTCAAAACTCGCAAGTACGAGTAGTTTCTCTAGATGCATTCTGGATGGATGAAACGGAAATTACCAATAATGAGTATAGACAGTTTGTATACTATGTTGCAGACTCTATTCAGAGACGTATGCTTTCTGAACAATTGGATGATTTCTCTATAACAGAAGATGAGAATGGGAACACCTTTGACCCTCCTCATTTGAACTATGAAACAGAAATTGATGTAAAAGAAGAAGAAGTACGTGAGGCTTTAAAAAGTTTTTATTATCAAGGTCAAGAAAAGTTTTATGGTCTTACACAAATGGATACTCGTAAGCTAATGTATGAATACTTTTGGATTGATTACAATCAAGCTGCTAATAAATCAAATCGCTATAACTACAAAACCAAAGAATATGAAGGTTATGTTGTAAATCTTAATGGTGAAAAAGTTAAAATACAAACAAGAGCTGATTTTATCATGCGTGATGTAATAAATGTATATCCTGATACGCTTTGTTGGATTGCCGACTTTACTTATTCTTATAATGAACCAATGACTAAGAATTATTTTTGGCATCCTGCTTATGATAATTATCCAGTTGTTGGGGTTAGTTGGGCACAAGCTCGTTCCTTCTGTATATGGAGAAGTATGCTTCTTAATTTTGCTCTAATGGCTCGTGGTGAGTTCTTTGTACAAGATTACCGTATGCCTTTTGAGTCTGAATGGGAATACGCAGCTAGAGGTGGACTAGACAGAGCAAAATATCCTTGGGGTGGCCCATACGCTCGTAATATGAGCGGCTGTTTCCTTGCAAACTTTAAACCAATGCGTGGTAATTATACGGATGATGGCGGTTTACAAACTACTCCTGTAGGAACATATTCTCCTAATGAATATGGTCTTTATGATATGGCTGGTAACGTTGCTGAGTGGACCAAAACAGCTTATGATGAATCCGCTTATGCTTATTCACATGACTTAAATGCTAGTTATGAGTATAATGCTAAGCCTGATGAATTGCCTCAAATGAAGAAAAAAGTTATTCGCGGTGGCTCATGGAAAGATATCGCTTATTTCTTAGAATGTGGATCACGTTCATATGAATATCAAGATACTGCTAAATCATATGTAGGTTTCAGGTGTGTTAGAACTTACTTAGGAAATAGTAGAAGATAAAATAAGCCCCTTTTCATTAGTATATATTTTAAGGTAAAAAGCTATGATGAAACTTGATGAAATAGTTCAGACCGATAGTTGGAAGAACTTTATGAAATATTTATACGGCTGGGGTGCAGCCGTTGTGCTCTTGGGAGCACTATTTAAAATTCAGCACTGGCCTGGAGCAAGCCTAATGCTTATTTTAGGTATGGGTACAGAAGTGTTTATTTTCTTCTTCTCTGCATTTGAACCTATTCATGGTGAACTTGATTGGACCTTAGTTTATCCTGAATTAGCTGGACTAGAGTTTGATGAAAATGGAAATGCAATTGGCGGCGGACATGGACATGGTGTAATTGGTGCAGTTGGTGCAGTTGGTGCAGTTGGTGAAAAACCGTCCGATAAAATATCGGGGCTTAAGAAGCTTGAAGTAATGATGGAGAGTGTAGAGGTAAATACAAGTATGTTTGAAACACTGGGCAAAGGTCTTAACTCTCTTAGCAAAACAACAAGTAATTTAACAGATATTACTGACGCTACAGTTGCTACAAAAGAATATGCTACTCAAGTACGTTCTGCATCACAAGCAGTTGGTGGAATAGTTAAAGCTTTTGACGACTCAAAAGTGGTTATCAATGATTCTTGTGTAGCTTTATCAGGCTCATATAATTCAAGTGCTGAACTTATAAAGAAAAGTGGTGAAGAAGTTGCTGCCAAATTTGTTACAACAGCCGATCTTTTTAAGAAAAGTGGTGAAGAGGTTGCTTCTAAGTTTGTTCAGACAGGAAACGATTTGCTCTCATCTTATCAATTATTAGGCGACTCTATTAAAAATAGTGCTAATACAGTATCAACTGAAGGAAAAGCCTACGCTGCTAAAATTGATGTGGTAAATAAAAACCTTGGAGCTATAAATTCAGTTTATGAATTACAGTTACAAGAAACAAATCAACATTTAACAAATACAAAAGATGTTTTCAAGGGTTTTGCTAACATGATGAGTAATCTCAAAGAGTCGGCAGAGGAAACTAAGAAATATCGTGATGAAGTTGCCAAGCTAAGTGGAAATATTTCTGAGCTAAACAATGTTTACGGTAATATGCTTTCCTCCCTTAATTTGATTACTAATCTAAAAAGTTAATCCTTAGTTCTTTAATAATATGGGACACGGAAAGGAAACGCCAAGACAAAAAATGATCGGTATGATGTATTTAGTGCTAACAGCAATGTTGGCGCTGAATGTGTCTAAAGATATTCTTGATGCATTTGTAATTGTGAACGAAAGTATAACAAAAACAAACAAAAATGTAATCAAGAAGAATGAACGTCTTTATTTCGAGATAGATAAGGCTAATATGTTAAATCCTGTAAAAGCAGGTAGTACAAAAAAGAAAGCCGATCAAATTAAGAAAATGGCAGACGAGCTTTATAATTTAATTCAAGATTATAAGATAAAAATTATCAGAAAAGCAGATGGCGAAGAATCTCCTGCTGTGGTTGGCCGCGAAATATATACTGAAAAGATTTCTGCTAAAGATAACAAAGAAGCTTCACCTCAAGTAATGATGGGTGAAGGTTCTAATACTGAAGCAATTAAGCTGCGTAAGAAAATTGAGGAATTTAGAAAGGTTTGTCTTACCATGATTAATTTAAAAAAAGATACTGTTCTAAAACGTGCAGTAGAAAAGAATTTAGATACTGAACCTCCTAAAGTTAAAGAAGGGCAAGTTATTTCATGGGAAGCTGAGCATTTTGAGCATTGGCCAATGGTTGGTGCTGTTACAATTATGTCTGGTATGCAAGGAAATATTAGAAACGCAGAAACCGATTTGATTAATTATCTTTTAAACCAAATTACTGCCAATGATTTAAAGTTTAACAAGATAGAAGCAACTGTTATACCTAGTTCAAATTATGTTATTAAAGGTACAGAGTATCAAGTAAGAATATTTCTTGCAGCAATGGATAGTACGCAAGACCCTGAAATTTATATAGGAGATTATCAGCCTATTAAAAAAGCAGATGGTTCTATTGAATATAAAATGGTTGGTAATCCCGTTAAGGTAAAAACAGAAAGTGGTATAGGTATTTATAAAGTTGGGGCAGGTTCTGTTGGAAATAAAAAAATTAAAGGTCTTATACAGATTAAGGATCCTGAGGGAAATGTAATTAGTAGGCCTTTTGAACAAGAATATATTGTGGCTGAAGCAGGAGTAGTTATTTCACCGACCAAAATGAATGTGTTTTATTTAGGTCTTGATAATCCTGTAGATATTTCAGTTCCAGGTTTTGCAAAGGAAAAACTTACAATAAATGTAACAAATGCAACATATAGTAAAGATCGTGCAACAGGAGAGTATCTAATAAAACCTCTAAGAGTTGGTGCTAATGTTGATATGACTGTTTTTGCTGAAATAGAAAAAGGGAAAAAGAAAAATATGGGTACTAAGGCATTTCGTGTGAAAGGTGTCCCTAATCCAGTAGCAAAAATTGCTGGAATTACTGGTGGAGATATTCAATCGAGTGTTTTAAGAGCACAAAGAGTAATTATTGCCGAGTTGCCTGATTTCCTTTTCGATTTGAAATTTGAAATAGTTTCCTTTAATATGTATACTACTGTTAAAGGATTTGTGCGAGAGGCTTCATCTAAAAACAATATGATAACAGCTGATCAAAAGTCAATACTTGAGAGTTTAAGTACAGGAAGCCGTTTGGTTATTGAATCTATAAAGGTAAAAAAACCAGGGGGTGTAATTGAAGAGTTAGGTGCTATATCATTGAAAGTTAAATAATTAATACCATATAATATGAAACGTATTGTAATTATTCTAGTCGCTGCAATTATTGGCATAGCCAATTTAACTGCTCAGGTGAACGAAAAAGAAGAGGTTTATACCAAGGTTCACATAAAGAATAAAAAACCTGTTCCTTATGTATTTGTTCGTGAAGGAGATGTGCTTTGGTCAAAAACAGTTTGGCGTATGGTTGATTTACGTCAAAAAATGAATATGTCAATTTATTTTCCTGTTAAGCCAATTGGAAATAGAATGAATTTGATAGATTTATTACTTTACGGCGTAAAGAATGAAGGGTTACAAGTATATGATCCAGATGCTCCTGAAGCAACTACAGAATTTGATGTTCTTATGACACCAGAGCAAATTGATGTTGCTATGGATGCTCTACCAGATACCATTCTTATTACTGATGAAAATGGGAATCAAGTTCCAGAAATTACTCCGGGTGGTGCAAAAACACGTGAAATACTTGAAGTGTTACTTAAAGAAATTTGGTTCTTTGATAAGCAACATTCTGTGATGAATGTTAGAATTGTTGGTATGTGCCCTATTCGTTTATATAGAAAAGATGATGGAAGCTTAGTACGCAAAAAGACATTTTGGATTTACTATCCAGATGCTCGACCATTACTAGTGAATCATGAAATATATAACAGATTTAATGATGCACAACGTGTTTCATTTGATGATTTCTTTTTATCAAGAAGATTTGAAGGACATATTTGGGGTGAATCAAATGTTTACAATGATCGTCAGGTTAATGAATATACTGCAGGTATGGCTCAGTTACTTGAAGCTGAACGTATTGAGAAGTTCCTTTTTGAAATGGAACATGATTTATGGGTATATTGATTTTAAAAAATATTACAAAACAAAAAAGCTCTCGGATATCTGAGAGCTTTTTTGTTTTGTAATATTTAGGAGTAATGGACATTTGTGGTGTGTTTTTAAGATACTTTCTTCAAGTGGACATTTGTGGTGCTGTTTATTTTTAAAACCACTGAATAATATAAAAACGTCTATAAAATACTTGTTTTCTTACTTTTTACAATCTCTAGGAAATCCTTAATGCGTTGTTCATCATTTCTTTTACAAATAAGTAAGCCATTATCTGAAAATACAACAATCATCTCATCAAGACCGTCGGCTATCAAAACCACATCATTAGGCATCTGAATTATAGAGTTTTTGGAATCGTAAACGAAGGCATTTTCACCTCTAATGAAATTACGGTTTATATCATGACTACTCTGTTCATATAAGGCATTCCAAGTGCCTAAATCACTCCATCCAAAAGCTGATTTTATTACAAATACATTCTGTGCTTTTTCCATTAACCCATAATCAATAGATATAGAAGGACACTCACTATATGCTTTGCGAATTGCCATTGAATCATAATTTATTCCTTTCGGTTCAGAAAGAAAAGTGAAAGGAATAAAAACCTCGGGTAAATAACTTTCAAATGCTGCGTTTATTGAAGATAAAGACCATATAAAGATTCCGGAATTCCAATAGAAATTGCCACTTTCAAGAAAAATTTTAGCCATTTCAAGATTGGGTTTTTCAGTAAAAGTTTTAACTTTTTTAATCTGCCCTGTTTTATCCGGAGAAATTGCTTCGCTAGCCTGAATATATCCATAACCAGTTTCAGGTCTTGTAGGTGCAATTCCAAGAGTCAGTAAGGCATCATTTTGTTGAGCAAAAATCATTCCTCTTTGAATTGCTGAAACAAAATCATGCTCTTTTGTAATTAGATGGTCTGATGGGGAAACAATAATTACAGCATCAGGGCAACGTCTTTCAATTATTTTATTGGCATAAGCAATACAAGGTGCTGTATTTTTGCGTTCCGGTTCAAGAATAACTTGCTCGAAAGAAATTTTAAGTTGTTCCAGAACTAAGTCTCTATACACTTCATTAGTAACAATAAAAATGTTTTCAGGGGGAACAATAAGTTTAAAACGATTAAATGTTTGTTGAAGAAGCGTTTCCCCAGTTCCAGTAATATCGAGGAATTGCTTAGGTTTATTAGTTCGGCTACGAGGCCAGAAGCGACTCCCAATTCCACCAGCCATTATTACACAATAATGATTATTTTGCATATAAGTATTTGATATTTATTATATTATATCTTTTCAAAGATACTAAATTGATTTTATAATTTGAATTTTTAGTGAGGCAAAACGGCATATTATGCACAAATATCTTAATTTTGCAACAAATTTAATCAATGGGAATACTTCAACAAATAGGACAATATATTAATCTAATGAGAAAAGTCTTTTCTAAACCAGAAAAGATGAATGTTTTCTATCGCCAATTATTTCGTGACATGCAAAATCTTGGCGTTAATTCCATCGGTATTATTATTGTTGTTTCTTTTTTTATGGGTGCGGTTATTACCATTCAAACGGCCTTGAACTTAGAGAATCCTCTTATACCACGATATTATATTGGACTTGGTACTCGAGATTCTATTTTACTTGAGTTTTCATCTACTATGGTTGCATTAATTCTGGCAGGCAAAGTCGGTTCAAATATTGCTTCAGAGATTGGAACTATGCGGATTACGGAGCAAATTGATGTTCTTGAAATAATGGGAATAAATTCCGCCAATTATCTTTTACTTCCTAAAATTCTATCCGCAGTTATTTTTAACCCAATTCTGAATATTATTAGTATGTTTGTTGGTATTGCAGGTGGTTGGCTTGCTGCTGTATCAACAGGTATTGTTGGCACGTCTGAATATCTTTATGGGGTACATTTTTCATTTATACCTTTTTATGTTGCCTATTCATTAATAAAAACAGTAGTTTTTGCTTTTATTATTACTTCGGTATCTTCTTATCATGGTTATTATGTACGCGGGGGAGCATTGGAAGTAGGTAGATCAAGTACAAAAGCAGTAGTACAAAGTAGTATTTTAATACTACTCTTTAATCTTATTTTAACTCAACTATTATTGGCATGATAGAAGCCAGAAATTTATATAAAAGCTTTGGAGAAAAGGCAGTTCTGAAAGATGTTTCAGTGAAGTTTGATGAGGGCAAAATTAATCTTATTATTGGTCAAAGTGGGTCAGGTAAAACTGTATTACTAAAATGTTTAGTAGGCTTACATCCAATTACAGAAGGTGATATTGTAATTGATAATATCATATTTAATAAACAAGACATTAAAGCCAAACGTGAAATAAGAAAAACAATGGGAATGCTTTTCCAAGGAAGTGCATTGTTTGATTCGCTTACTGTTGAAGAGAATGTAAAATTTCCCCTCGAAATGTTTACAAATATGAGCGAATCCGAAATGCTTGACCGAGTTAATTTCTGTCTAAAACGTGTGAACTTAGTGAATTCAAACAAACTATTTCCAGCAGAAATTAGCGGAGGAATGCAGAAACGTGTGGGTATTGCTCGAGCTATCGTTCTTAATCCTAAATATCTTTTTTGTGATGAACCAACTTCAGGACTTGATCCAAGAACTTCAATTGTTATTGATAATCTGATTAAAGAAATTACTGAAGAATATAAAATGACCACAATCATCAATACACATGATATGAATTCAGTTATAGAGATTGGAGAAAAGATAATTTTTATTTTTGAAGGACAAAATTGGTTTGAATGTACCAAAGACGAGGTATTTCATGTTGAAAATAAAGAGTTCAATGATTTTGTTTTTTCTTCAAAACTCACAAAAGGTGTAAAAGGTTTTTACACACATCAAAATATAATAAGATAAATTTATTGCTAAGTCTATATTTAAGTTTGATATTTGTACAGTTGGTAAAATAATAATTTAAAACTTATTATTTTATCTCTTCATAATCTACATACTCTCCTTTATAAGCTTTACGTGACTTTTTTGTTTCATCTGCTGTCTTGCTACTATTATTATCATTTGGTATATTCATTTGTTTTTCAAATTGCTTTGATACAAACTTCATTAATCCGACTAATAACAAAGGAAATACTAAACGAAAAAAAAGTTTTAATCCCCAATAGCAAATAATAATAATAAGTATTACTTTAATAAATGTCATATTCAATTTCTTTAAAAGAGCAGCGGTTTATCACGGTTTGGGTCTTTACAACCAAATAATAGATTTAAGCCAAAACGATAATTAAAGAATTTAAAACTATCTGGAATTAAGACTGGTATTGCACTTTCGCTAGCAGTCATACTATAATAATTCATTGGTATATTATCGAGCATAAAATAATAGTTGAATGGACCAAATTTAAAGTTAATACCCCATCCGAAATTACTATAAGTATTATGCGTCATAGTATATGAAAAACTTGTTGAAATAACTTTATCGGTAAGATTTGCGGAAAAGGTTAGTGATGGTCGAATTCTTCCTCTGTAAAATTCGGTACGAGATAATAATCCGAAACTAAATTTCTCAGCGATGAAGTAGCGACCGGCAAGGTAAAACTTTGTAGATAGTTGGGTTGCATAAGGTTCTGTTGTAAAACGAAGATCAAGGGAATCTTGCATATTTGCGATATCTTGACCTGGATTGGGTTTTGTACTGTCGCTTGGATTCAAATTAATTCCTTTAAATGTAGCACTTCCATTTTGTGAAAAATTATAGGTTCCCGATTTCCAGCTAATGGCACCCATATCTATTAAACTTGCTGAGAATTCAAACTTATCATTCATTCGATAAATTGCACCAAAATCGAGAGCTAATCCCCAATTTTTGCGGTTCATCATATAAGCCTTTAAATCAGGCTCATCATTTGATTCAATTCCATTAAATTTACCCGAAGAGTCTTCAGTAATTTTTGCTATTGATTCAGGAATACTAACATTTACATTAATACCTGACTCGGGAATTGTCCATTCATCAAGTCCTGTATTTAAAACAATATTGTTGTTGGTAGAAATATTTGATTTTCCAAATAGGACTTTAGCTTTAAAACCGATGGTCCATTCTTTTGTTTGTTTCACACTTAAACCAAGTGCATACTCACGATAATGTTTAAAATCAAATCCAAGATTCTTCATACTAAATGACTGCCTGTCTTGATTACCGTCAAGAGCTAACTGAATTAGTTCTTTAGGGTAAAATGTACGTGCTGAGATTCGTTCATTAATATCAAAAGAGAGACTCAGTTCATCATTTATTTGTGCACCAATAGATGTTAAGCCTATGTTTACTTCACCGCCCAGATAGTTCACTTTTCGAACTGATTTCATAAAGTTGCTTTCACCATTTGTATTATTAGGGTTTAAGAAAAATACTAATGAATCAAGTTCAACATTTTTCATAATAATATCTTCATAACCGAAGCCATTATTTTCATAAGTAAATTGGTCACCTACTAGTCCTGGGAAACCGACATAGAAACGGCAGCAGGGTTGGCGTGCAGGGTTCAATTGATTAGTTTGAACTACACGATCCATAAAATACATGGTGTTATATTGTTGTGCGAATGTTGCTACTGAAAGGCAAACAAACAAAATGATGCTGAGGTTTATCTTATACTTGAATACCATGGTGTGATGTTATTTCAGATTAAGTATTGCTTTAATTTAAAAACGAGTTTTAACTTCTACATCTGCAGAGAGTCGTATTTGTGTATCAACCCAATTTGTGCTAAATATTTTCACATTCTGTTGTGTGCTTGCGCCTGTAGTAAGAAATATCAGTTTAATTACAAGCTTTTTAACTTGCATCATATCATCCAATTTAGCTTGTGTTATTTGTATTTCACTTGTTTTATCAACGGCTGCTTTTACACTACCTGTTGCAGGATCAACCGTTGCAGCGGAGATAATTTCCATATCACTAGCTGTTGCAAAAAGAGAATCATAAATAATGGCACATGTGGTATCTGTAAAATAAGCTTGTAATTTAATATTAGCAGGCATGCCATTGTTTACATACAAATAAATTTTAAGGCGTTTTAGCTGAGAATTACTACCATAAATACCTTGCATATCTAAATTTTGTGTGTCAAATAAAATATAATCTTTGGTGTATCCATATAAGGGTAATTCAAGACCAACATTCACACTAATTTTACCCGTATCTGTAACAAATTGGCTATGATCAGATTTATTATTTGCTGGATTTGTAGTAGCAAGCATTTTGTATTTCATAAATTCAGGATTGGCATTTACAGCAATACTTAAGTTATCTAAAGTACCTTTAGGTGATCCTGCTTCAGCGGGAAACATAACATCTCTAATAGTTGTGTCAAATATAACGCTTTTACCAAATTGACTTAAGTTAGGATAAATGGCATCAAATTTATTAGCTGTGGCAGGTGAAAATGTTAAGTTATAACCTGTGCCAGATACTGTTTGTGCATAGAAGTTTTCAACGGTCATACGTATAGGTAAGCCTAATGAATTATTAACCGTTACAGCAATTCGGGGATCCTGAAAATGGAAATTTGGTGTTCCCTCAATCATATTTATCCCGAGTTTAATAGTATCTTCAGAGATTACATTGTCTTGACCAAAATATCCAAACATAGAAGAGAATTCAAGACCAACAAAATGCCCATTAAAAACAACTGAATCATTTGCATTTACGGGTGCTAGACCATTTTTAACTAGAGTTAGTTTAACGGTGTATGGTAACTCATTGCTATCCAAATTTGATATATGTCTTAAGCCTATTGAATATCCATCAAGTGGTATAGATATATCTTTCTTAAAATTACCAGTATTATCTAGGTTTATGGTATATGAAAGTGGACTCCCATTTTTTTTAATAGTAGGAAAATTTAATACAATTGTTCCAGCATGTTCAAAACCAGAACGAACATTTAAGGCAATAGAACCTGATTTTAAATTAATGCTATCAATAATGCGAGGTTTATCAAATCGTAAAGAGTGGTTAACATTTTTTGTTAGAGAATAAGAAGTCGCGCCTCCGCCAAAAGCAGTTTGTACCGGGCCAGATAAGTAATACTCTAAATCACTATTGTTAAGTTCTAGTTTAATAAAATCTTTTGCTGTTTTAGAGGCAATTTGATTTTGAAATACTATATATAACAAATTGGTAACATCATAGGCATGTACTTTTCCTTCTTTATCATATTTCTTCATTAAATCATATGCTGAAAACTTTGCATATGCAACTGGTAAATTAAAAGTCCAGTCGTTTTGAATTTCGGTTGAAAGCTTACTGTAATCGTGATATTCTTTAACACATGAAACAATAAATAAGGCACTTATGATAGTAAGTGCGAGGATGATTGGTTTTAAAAAAGTTTTCATAGCTTTTATGTTTTTATTGCAAAACATAAGTATATAAAAAATTATTGGAACTACCAACGATTAAGTAAAAAATACTGTTTTTCTTGTCCATTTGGTCAAAAGTAAAACCGCCCCCACCACGTACAGGAAATCCCTCACATACAGCACCTTGAGCATCAATCGAAGTGATTTCATCTTGTTTTTTGAAACTTACAAAAATATTAGGTTTACCAGCCTGAATATATGAAATTTTAAAATCTTGACTTACTTCAGCCGGGAGTCGTTTTATGAAAATTGGATTTCCAAATGCGGACATTGATTCTAATTTATTATCTGAGATAAAAATATTATCTTCCTTTTGATCATTATTTATATCGGCAAAATAGTAAAAATGATTGTCTGATCGTTCTTTTAGTTTAACAATTTCTGCTGATCCATTTAAATAAATATGAAGAAGATTTCCAACACTAGTACTTGTAATAAAATGAGGTTCTTTCCCGATTTGAGTAAGATAAAAGATATTATTAATACTAAGATCTTCATTTACATTTATTAGTTCTGAAACCTCTCCTTTTCGATTTAGAATTGAAATAGTTTTATTAGTGCAGATTAAGATATAGTCTTTATTATTGATTCTAAAAGTTTGCGGTATACGAATTACCTTTGATCCTATGATTGGTTGTTTCCAATCTTTTATATTAACTCCTTTTTTATCAAAAGTATAGATTGTATTATTATCAGAAGCAATAAAAATGCGGTAGTTTCTATCCTTATCATAATCAAAAACTGCTGCGCCAATTGATGTTTTATTTTTCAATTTAATAGGAAACCCGTTAACATAATTTCCATTACGATCAATAGCATAAAGCTGTGAGGCGGTAGCGAAAAGAATTTGGTATTTATTATTTTTAAAGAGATCGACTTCAAAAATAGTACCAACGATTTGTTCCGATATTTTTTTTCTCCAAATTGTTTTTCCATCCTTATCAATTAGATGCATTGAGTTACTGAGGTCTTGTAAAAAAACATCTTTATTTCCCGTTTTATGATTTTGTATGCAAATAGGGCCAGCAGAAATTACAGAATCTATTTCAACTTCCCACAATTGTTTTACTGAACCGATATTACCAGTGTAATAAGGGATTAATAAGTTAGTAAAAAAAGCATCGCCTGTATTGCTAAATTGGAGTATAATAGGACTTATCATTGAAAATTTATCAAAATTTTTATGTAAGCTTGATTTCATTTCTTTTTTAAGATATTGTTCCGTTAAATTTTTACCTTTTTTGTAATTATAGTAAAGACAAAGGTTTGATTGTGCAGAAATATTTTCACTATAATATTTTAATTCGGCAGTATTTGCAATTGTGTTATTTTCGATTAAAGTACGAATGTATTTTTTAAGAGCCTCCTTAGAATTTCCGGCAATTAGAAAATCGTCAAAAAAACATATCCATGCCTTGCCCTCTAATTTAAAAATAGAGCCAAAAAGCGACTCAAAAAGATAATTAATAGGAAGTTCAATAATAGAAAACGATTGCTTATTTATTTGGGTTTTATGAATAAATGATGATGTAGCTTTCATTTCGGCATGTCCAATAGAATCTACTAATTCGAATAAACTATTTTGAAAACTAGATGGTTCATCTGTCTTAATTAGAACAAAATTATTATTAACAGTAATAGAATCGTAAAGCGATGTTATAACAAAGCATATTTCATTGCTGAAGTAATTATTAAAGATTTTAGAAATATCTATATTATAGGACTTCTGAATGTTGGCAACAAAACGATCTCGCCTACTGGCATGAGGAGTATTTAAATAATATTGGTTTAACGACTCATTAAATTTATTAAAATTACTGATACCATACCATTGATAAAAAGCAGTATTACTTGGCAGAACATTTTCAACCGACGAATTTTGCGGACTCTGATCATTAAAGATATTAAGGAAATCGCGGCTACTATCAGCACAACTAAATCCATTAAGAAGTAAGGCATTTGCATCGATTTTAAGGTCGAGTTCAGCCCAACCGACCAGATGAGAAAAAAGCTTAGATGGTATTGAAGGGTTACGAAGGTGCAAACTTAGTTTCTCAGCTTGCCCAAGGTTAATATATATGTTCGCAATACTTGATGAAGAGGCTGTTTTAGTCAATCTTGTAAACGATTCTGTCTGATTAATACTTGGCTTTAAAGCAGATTGTCTGATGGCTTCCTCCATCAATATAGATGACTGGCTAATTATTAAGACATCTTTAAGAAGGCAACAGTTCCACTCAAGTGAACCTGAAAGCATATCTTTTAGTTTAATAATAATTTCACCTTCATATCTTCTAGTTGATTTTTTTAAATTATTAGAGGTATAAGCCTCCATAAATAAATGTATTTCTTGCTTTGCCAATTTTGATGGAATAGAGATACAGATAAGATTTTCAAATTTTCGGCCATTGGAGTGAATTGAAATAATAAAATTTGTATTAGAAAGTGATTTATTAAATATTTGATTGTTTTTAATTATTGAATCAACAAATAAAAGTTGTTTGTGTGTTTTATTAAAATCATCTAAATATGAAATGGCAGCCCAAAGATTGTTACCCGTTAGTATTTTTTGTATTAATTTTGCTGGATTACGGCCTTCAATTACAACTAGGGCATCAGTAGGGATTAAGCTATAAATAGTAGTTTCACTATTTATCTTTGTTTTGGTAATAAAAAATAATATAGTGCAGATGAGAATAAAAGATGCCGCAATACTTAATCCAATTTTTGTCTTTTTATTCATGATTGTCTTTGTTTTTTAATTTGGGATTATTAAGATGTCGGTCTTTATCACGTTCACTTTTCTTTTGAAATTTTTTTTTAATGGCAGCATTAAGATTAACGCCAGTTTAGTTTGCGATACAAACGAGAACAAAAATAACATCCGCAATTTCATCATCAATATTTGAAATTTTTTCGTTTGGTTTCTCTATTTGTTCACCAAATTTTCGCGCCATAATTCGTGCCAACTCACCTACTTCCTCAGTAAGCAATGTCATATTTGTTAATTCGTTAAAATAACGTACTCCATTGGATTTAATCCAGGCATCAACATTCAGTTGCAAATCATCAATAGTCATTATTCTTTTTGTTTTGTGTCAATAATTATTGTTACTGGACCATCGTTAAGTAACTCCACTTCCATCATAGCTCCAAACGAACCAGTTTGTGGGGTACTTCCCATTAATTTTGTAATTTCCTCAATAAATTCAATATATAATTTTACTGCTATTTCGCCCTTTGAGGCTCTGCTATATGCAGGGCGATTCCCCTTGCGAGTACTAGCAAAGAGCGTAAATTGACTCACCACTAGAATTTCCCCAGCAATATCATTCACATCCATATTCATTACTCCCTCGGCATCATCAAAAATACGCAATCTTGATATTTTTCCTGCAAGCCACTCAATATCAGACGAACAATCATCCTCCTCTATGCCCAATAAAACGAGCAATCCAGGGCCAATTTCTCCTGAAATGCTCCCTTTAACGGTAACTTTAGCTCTACGTACTCGTTGAATTACAGCCCTCATATGAAAATGTTTAATTTCTTAATGTAATGATAATTCAAAGTAAATTATTTTTTCTTAATCTCCCATAAAACTATTAGGATATCATAATAAATTAATATTGAGAGTTATAAGAAACATATAGATTAGGTTCTGCTTAGCTAATAATTATTAAGTTATAATTCGTAAAATCTCTTCTTGTTGCTCACTAAATCGTATTTAGCCTAGTAGTTTAAAAGAAATAACATATAATTTATATTAAAACAGAAAAGATTCCATAAATTTGATAGATTTAAGTTTAATCATGTTAACAGAATTGTTTTATGATGGTAGATAGCAAAAAAGGAAGTATATTAATTATTGATGATTCATCTGTAAATAATTTATTACTACAGAATATTTTGGAAGATGAAGGCTATACTGTAAATGTTGCCTTTAGTGCTGAAGAGGCTTATACCTCGATGAAAGAACACAAACCCGAATTAATTTTACTCGATATAATGATGCCTGGCATAAATGGCTTTAATGTATTGAAGGAAATAAAGAAGGACAATACTACTAGCAATATTCCGGTAATTATGGTGAGTGCAAAAAGTGATCAGGCAGATATCGACAAATCAAAAGAACTTGGGGCTATTGATTATATTATAAAACCCATTAATATACAAACTATTGTAGATAGGATAGAAAAAACGCTTGGCGCCAAATAATAATTGTATGAGTATTCTCTTATTAGAAATTTTTAAATATATTTTACCATCTATTATTGTATTCCTTACTACTTGGTATTTGGTAAGATCATTTATACGAAATGAAGAAATACGTCGAAAAGATGAAATTCTCATGGCAAGTCATAAGACACTTTTTCCAGTTAAGTTACAAGCATATGAACGAGCCACTGTTTTTTTAGAGCGAATAAATCCGGATTCACTTTTAAAAAGAATTCATAAAAATGAAATGACCGTTGGCGAATTGCAAGCACGTTTACTTTCTACTATACGATCCGAATTTGAGCATAATTTTGCCCAACAAATTTACATGTCTAATTATGCTTGGCAACAGGTAGTTAAAGCAAAGGAAAATATTGTTAAATTGGTAAATATTAATGCTCTAAAATTTAAACCAGAGGCACCAGCCATAAATCTCAGCAAAGCCATTTTAGAAGAGATTTTTGAAATTGAAAAATCGCCATCACTAACAGCCATTGAAATTATAAAGCAAGAAATTCAATCAATGCTTTAAATGTAAAAAACTATCTTGCAGCAAAGCATTAAAGGTATTAATTGAAAAAAAATCTTTCGAAGCAGCCCTTCGGTGGATATACCCCAAAAATATTTTTCCGCTGCGGCTGATTCGCTCAGTATCCTCGTCTAACCTCACGGATAGGAGTTCAACCAAATAATCTGGAATGATAGGGATTAAAGTTTTACTGATTCAAATTTAACCCCGTATTAGGGCTAAAGCAAAAAGGTTTATATATAGTTTGATTATCCCAAATCAAACTATTTTCTTGTGTTTGATTTGGGATAATCAACAGTTTATACAAATCTTCAAACTCATTCTTATTTTACAATAATTCTACCTGTGTAAATTGATTTTTCTGAATCCTTTATGCTGAGAATATAACATCCTACTTTCATGCCAGATACATCTATTAAATAATTTGATTCATTTGATTGAAGTGTCCTTTCAAGAATTATTTTCCCATCTACATCTACTAAAATTAGTTTTGTACCACTCGCTAATTCCTTGCCAAATTCAATATTAACGTATGTTTCAGCAGGTATTGGATAGACTGATATTTTAGCATCTGAAAGGTTATCTATTTCATTAATAATAATGCTAACTGATTTTACCGTCTGATAGTAACAGTTTGCATCGGTATTTACTTTTATTCCTACCGTTTGTGTACCTGATACGCCATAATCATGCGTTACAGAACTACCCGTCTCTTCATAGGTAGCGTCGTTATTATAATCCCATTCTACAGTTGTAATATTAAATGAGGGATCAATAATAGAAGCATTGCTAAAACTGGTAGGTGCTGTATAACTTAAGTCAGCTTTGCGATTTGGCAAACTACTATTCTTCATACTATATGTAACCTTTGAAGTAATGGTATCAATAGTAATTGTTGCTTCATTACCACCAACATTTAGTTTCATTAAAGCTCCACCCCACTTCTGGTTAATTAATGGTGCACCATAAACGGTTTTGTAGCAATCCCATTTTGTATAGTCAATTAAGTCACCGTTACCTGTCACTATTGGATAATTACCCGCAGCTGCAAGTGGATTTGGAGTAGGTGTATCGAATGTTCCAGGCGACATCATAAAATTAGTTATTGGTGCTGTATATTCCATTCGCATAGTATTCCCTTTTGGACTAACATACTCTATGGTATTAGTATTTATTGATGAGAGCGAAGCAGCTTGAACTTGTGTTTTGAAATTTGCAAAAGAACCATATTGTGCTTTTTTACCCATCTCAATCACGAGACCACCTAAGGAATTGTTAGTGAAATTCCAAGTAATACGTCGTTGTGATGAACCGCTAAAAGTGTGACCAGTTGCAGCATAAGGCCTACAAGCCATATATACATTATTACCTAAATCTAAATACAAATTTTGTCCGTTCCACTCAAACACTGTTCCTAAGCCTGATGATGCAATTTGACTTGAAGGATCAGGGACAAGAATATAAAATTGATTTGATGATGCCTCTTTTACTAAGTGAATCATGATATTTCGGAACTGACCAATCTCATGTTGCGGGCAGCGACCAGCAGGTGAATACCAATAATCTGATGCATTACCCGTAATTTGTTTGGCACCGTTATTTGTTCCTTTTACACCAATCTCCCACTGCGCTTGCTCAGAGAAGGTACCTTGCGCACCATCTGGTCTGCCACCGGCAATACTACTCATGGTAAAGTTTGTATCGAGATACACTGTTTCAAATTCAAAACGACGAGCACGATTTACCCCTTTCCAATCATTGTATGGCGATTCACCAATATTCCAAAAGTCACCAAAATCCGCTGCGTAGAATGGTTTAGCACTTTGCACCTCAACAGGCATTGGGAATTTACGTTGCGCCATATCAATCACAATTTGTGGTGGACGATAGCTTGATGTAAGAATAAACCCGCCTGTTTCTGAAGATGCAGTAGATGAATTCCAAGCAGTAGTTGAATACGTTGGATGATTTGCGGCATCGACAAAATAGGCATAGGAATAGGTCTCAACAGATCCTAAATTATTATCGATATAGCCACTTTTTGCACGAGCATCAGCAGCAATTTGATAGCCATCAAGAAAATGTAATGCCGCTTCAATGGTCATATAATCGAGGCAGGCTTCAGCTTTTTTCTTCATCTGAGAACCTTCGGGATTATTACATCTATCGGCCCCTTCATAAAGCGCCAATAATGGGTTCATTGTATGTGCCCAATAATTATTTGAGTTCCATTCAACACGCCCTGACGAATATAATGCACGAACCAGATTATTTACATAGCCATCAAAATAACCGGTAATATTTACGTTTGCTCGGTCAATGCCATCGGCATCGGTAAATGATAAATTGTAATTATTATGTCCATTTTTAGTATGAAATTCGTGTGAGAGCAAATGGCCTGCACATCTTAACATCCATTGAAAATTTTCGGAATTAAATTCTTTACCCGTAGGATACAAAATATCTAAATACTGATCACGACGCATCATGTACTTCCACTCATTATAATAATATAAGGACGCTTCTACACTATCAATTTGAGCAGGATCATACTTCATAATTGAATCTTTATAAATGAAATAATACATTGCATAGCCTGCGCCCGTAAAAGGATAATAGAAACTACCTGCGCCGGGAGTATGTGATGACATTGCATTTCCAGCAAGTCCAATATAATACGCCAAGTTATTTGAATCATACTTCATTTTAGCTAATTTCTCTGGCCAATACCATTTTCCAGCATCTGTACCAGCATAGCTTCTATTATTATCATATGACATAACGCGTGAGCCGTACATATTATTAAGACGCGTTTTATACGCTGCCTCCCATGTGTTGTTAGGTCGCGGAAGACTAGTAACTGTAAGCATTGTATCACACAAACTAGGAGGAGGAATAACAATAAGTGCAAAATGAACTACAACTGTAGACCCTGCAGCTGAAACAGTAACATTACGAGATGTTGCGGAAGTATTAAAGGCAGTGCCATTCACTACATATTTAGTCACCTTATATCCCGTTGCTGGATATGCTCGAATGGTAACAGACTTACCTGCATCTTGTACAGTAAGCCCAGCAGGAAAAGCATTACCACTACCATTACCGGTAACATTTAAATTTGCAACTTGTACAAAAGTAGCAATAGCATTAATATCTGTATTCATGTTAACCGAAGTATTCGGTGTTTTAATAATTGAAGTTCCATTAATAGTCCATTTATCAAATCGGTAGTTTGCAGCAGGAGTTGCAGAAATATTTACGGTGCCCACATATGCTCCTGATGCAGGTGTAGTACTACCAAGCCCCGTTTGTGAAATTGCAAGAGTAGCTGAAAGTGTTGTTAGGCTTAGGCTTGCCACTGAGCCTGTATTACCAATTTCATTGGTAGTAACTACATAAATTTTATATGCTGTAAGAGAAAGCATACCTGTTACCACACCCATTTGATTTGTATTTGCTGTTGGGACATTAAAACTACCTTTAACAGCAGCCATAGTTCCTGATGCATCTTGTCCGTCGAGTACTTGATTTGCAGTTGGAGCTGCCATAGCCGATGGCAAAGCTACGTAATAGGCTTTTCCTTTTGAATTAGCATTAACCGTTACCTCTGCTGAACTACCAGTAATATTAGCCAGTTTTGGATAGGTAGCAGTCCAACTTGGACCTGTAGTTAAATCAATAAAATACATGCCATAATAATCTGCAAGAATTAATTTTTTAGTAGTTGCTATTAAATCTTTTTGAGTATAGGCTGTAAGACTATTTTCAAAAAGCGCCCAGTTGAGACCGTTATCGTTTGATTTATAAATATTATTTCCGCCTGTGCGTATAAACATGGCGCGAGAAGAATAATGTGCATAGTCAACGAAATACTCTCCGCTACTATAAGGTAATCCAAGAATAGTAGCACCGCTTGCTCCATCATAATTCGGATAATGTACTCCAGTATCTGCACTTCTATTTATGTTAGGCGACATTCCATTCCACATGGTACCATCCGTGCTAACAAATAATTGACCTACACCTTTATAATTGTAAAAATACATTCCTTTAATATTGCTACCTGCTCCATGATCAACAAGCATATCGCCCCAACGATAATACCAATTAGCTCCGTTATTCTCACTAATATGAACAGCATTTTTGCTATTTGCAATTACCAAATTTTCAAAACAATAAATGGCCCAAATACGTTTTGTAGGGTGAATTCCGATGGGTCCAGTAGGGCCAACAAGATTTTCATTTGCATTTGTTGTATTATATAAAGTCCAATTTAGACCATGATTTATTGAACGATATACTCCCGTATAGTCTTTTGATGCAAACATATAACCAGTAGTCGCTTGCATAGCAACACTGCCACAACCTGTTAGGCCGCTGGTAGTCCATACTTTACTCGAATTTAAATAATACACCGTACCACCAACAAAAGCCACACCATAATTTCCAGAAACAAAAACCTGTGTAACTGCAGAGGAATTTAAACCAGTACCGAATTGAATCCAATCGCCACCATTACCAGAAGGAGAGCACCAAACTCCAGTGCTTGTTCCGACACAAAGTGTATCGCCATGATTGGAAACTGAATTTATATAATTTATTGATCCGCCTAAAGATTTAGTAGCGCTCATAGTTTGCCAGTTTTGCGAAAAACTGATTGAGGTAAAAAAGAAGGCAAATAAAATTATTAACGAAGTAGTTTTATTTCTCATAAATTATGTGTTATTAGATTATGGAGTTTAAATATAGTAAAAGAAAATCTTTTTTTATTCCCCAGCTAAAAATCGAAGTATTTAAAACTATACATCTATAATTCTTCAAGTTAACACACGTTTTCAGCCTAAAACCCTTCCTGTTTTTGTCAAAAAATCTTATTTCATATTTTTTCAATATTATTTGAAAGCCTTTTACAATATCTGAACAAAATTGTCATTACCATAAAACACATTATAATTAGAGATAGAAGTCTTCATCTATTTATCAAAAAAAAGACATGATATCAGTCTATATTATAGATCTTTATTGACTTTTAATGAGCAAATACTGTTATATTTAGTGAAATATATTAACGAGTTAATGTAGTAGTTTAAATTAATTTACACATCACCATCAAATAAACATATATTATTATATAACTATCTTAATAATATTACTTTATATCACACATTACAGAACTCTCAGCTCTAAAAATTAGCATCACATTTTTAACATTATTATCAACATCAATTTAACAATAATGAATGTTCCTGAAAATAATATAATTTATTCCATGGCAAGAGCGTATATTCTGATCTGATTTTAAAAAATTCTTTCATAGGGAGGCAAGGAGTATATACTATAATATAAATTATTATGATACTGCTTAATTATTTATGATGTACAACTACAGAGAATCAATTGAATAAATATATTTGTGTAACCCCTATTCTAAACAAAAATGAAGCATACTAATGAATTTCGGATTGAAGAAGCATGCCGAGTATTTGTTCAATCAAAGTTAAAAGACCACGAAGGCGGACATGATTATTGGCATTGTATTCGCGTAGCAAAAATGGCTGAAAAGATAGCAATTGCAGAAGGTGGAGAAAGACACTTGTGTGTCATCTCTGCATTGCTTCATGATATCTCTGATCCAAAATTTAATGGAGGTGATGAGAAGATGGGGGCTAGTATAGCCTTTGATTTTCTTTTACGTGTTGGCGAGAAAGCCGAATTGACTGAACGAGTAGCATCAATAATAAATAATATTTCATTTGCAGGGGGCAAAAAAAAGGGAAACGATTTAAGCTTAGAATGTAATATAGTGCAAGATGCCGACCGCCTTGACGCACTAGGTGCGATAGGTATTGCACGAACATTTAATTATGGAGGTTTTAAAAATAGACCGCTTTATGATCCAGATATTAAGCCGGTAGTATACCAATCAACAGAAGCGTATCGAAAAAGTATTGCTCCCACACTTAATCACTTTTATGAAAAGCTCCTGCTTTTAAAAGACCTAATGAACACGAACACAGCTAGGGTGTTAGCTGAGGAGCGTCACAAATATTTAGTGCTCTATCTCAAAACCTTTTTAGCTGAATGGGATGGCAACCTTTAAGGTTTTAGTACGTATAAATATCTAAACCTTAAACCCATTTTTTATGAAAGAAAAAATATTAGTATGGTGTATTGGCGCCGTATCGCTATTTAGTATAGGATTTGGAGCTATTTATCTTTTTTGCAGCCACATCATGTCCTATCACACAGCATTTCTAGAAATGGATGATGCGACTCTAAACGCATTTAACCCAAGAATCTTACTGCTCTACTTAGCACTAATGAAAATTGCAGGAATCTGCTACATTGCGCAAGGAATAACTAGCTTGCTTGTTGCCATTTCATTTTGGAGGCACAAAGTAAATGAATGGACATTGTGGCTTATTACCTTTTCGTTCATCATTACACTAATTGTAATGTTTTTAGTAACATTTAATGTAGCGCAAATGATCCCTAAAGGTCAACCGCAACCACCTTGGTGGCTTACTGCTATTTTCTTAGTAATACTTGGGGTAATGGGCACACTAACGATACTCAATGAAATTGATCACAAGAAGAAAACAATATAAATAAAAAAAGGCAGGTCGAAACCTGCCTTTTTTTATTTATAATATATTAAACACATACTACTCTAGAACTAAAACAGAAGGCAATAAACTAGCTTTACTAATGAATATTCGAATAAAAAGATTTGATCCTGCACCACTAAAAATACCGTCTTTATTAATACTTGAACGAATAGCTAACAGACTTGTACTATCAGTTGGTACCGCTGATAAATCAATGGGAATTGATTTATCAGCGGTACCAATTACAAGTTTATGAGAAATGGGAGCTACAGCGGAATTTTTATCCAAAAAGCTAAAGCTTGTTAAATTCTCAATATTATTAAAATAATTCTGCACCTTTTGAGAATCTGCTGGCATATCATTCACAAACCATTTACCCTCTTTTTTCTGCAGCACAAAAGAACTATCTGCCGGATAGGTAAATGTAAGTTTGTTCCAATTACTTCTTTGTGTATTCACTAAATCCTTGTTGCGAAACACACTCAAATCTCCTTGAAACATATATCTGAGAAAACCTTGAACCAGATAAACACGCTCATCATCATCTGTGCGAACAAAGGTGCTCATGCTATTCATTTGGTTGTAATGAGCCATCGGATCATTCGGATCAGGTTGTTTATATGAAAAACGACCGATAATGAGTTCTTGTTTTACTTTTCCATTTGATTCAATTTTTACTGATAAACCGGCAGAGTCCGTTACATCAAAATCTCGCCATGAACTTTTATCAATCGCTGCTACGCGTAATGGTTTCATTAATGAAAGTAAAACGACTAATTCCTGAACTTTTCTTTTATCAGCCACAAATTGTTCACCTTTATATTTAACATTCCAAGTTTGATCAATTCGTTCGAGTTTCATCTCTTCACCAGGTACTTGTGTTTCAATAATAAGAGCAGAAATATCACTCGAGTCAACGGTAATAATTTCACTTCTGAACGAACGATCGCCTCGCTTATTTTTTGCAATTTGCATTATTACAACTACTGCGACAAGACAGCCTAGCATGACAATCAGCGTCTTTATATTAAGCTTCTTAAACATAATTATCCTCCATTCTTTTCATGCGAATTATTCTATTTCGTTGTGATCGGTAAACACCATAACCAACAATAAGAATTAGTGGTAATAAAAAGTTCAGATATTTAACAAATGTCTTTTTACTATCAGATATCTGATCTAATGGACGAGCAGTAACCACTTTTGTTCGTAAAGCAATCAATCCGGTTTCATCATTCAACCAGTCAAGTGAATTAACAAATATATTTATATTATCTTCTGGTAATTGCTGTGGTTGTTGACCTTCACCATTAACAACAAAATCGCCATCAGTAAAAAGTACAATACGTGAATCAGGTCTATTTCTATTGCTTCCTAATTTGCCTTCAAAAGTAGCCGCAAGTATTAAACCCTTAGAACGGAAATCGCCAGCACTCCACTCTCGATCAATATTAAATTGAATAGGCGCAGGTTCACGACCCGATTCATCGGAACTAAAGAGTAATGGGTTAAATTTCACCATTGAGGTATCACCCGTAAACTGAAGACTGCTGGCAAATTGAAGCATTATCATCTCAATGCCTTGAGTTATTGGATGCTTACCAAAATTACTAACAATAGGCAAATACGGGAAAGTAATGGGTACTCGAATTTCTTGAGCGCCATAACGACGTGTCGCATAAACTGAATTACATTTTTTATCAACTACAAAATCTCCATCCACCTGAATACCCTTTGAAGCAAGCCATGACTCCAGTCCCGTAGTTAGTTCGCTACCAGTTGCAGTTTGAAAATCGCCATTTACACGATTTAATGCAATAAGTAGTTTGCCGCCTTTATTCATATAATCTTCGAGCTGATACAATTGCCAATCGGTAAATGAATCACGTGGCGCAACAATAGCTACTATTTTATATTTACTCAGCATATCCGCAGAATCAACGAGTGAAAATTCTTCCATATTATACATTACTGAGGATGCCTGCCGAGCTTGCATTAATGCAGAAAGACCTGGTTCACCTTGACCAGCTAAATAACCCACCAATGGTTTATCGGTAACAATAAGTTTTTTAATTGCTGATGATAATTCAAACTCTATTGACATACCTGGCTGTATTAAAGGAATAACTTCCTTACGATCACCCACCTTAATTACTGCACCTAAATAAGCTTTCTGCTGTTTCACCTGATTTTTATCGCGAAGGTTAATTAAAACCGGGCCAACACCTTCAACTTGTGCTTCGTTTTCAAGCTCCGGTTTTTCATTTGGATTTTTAAATTCATATTGAACTTTACCTTTTGATGCCTTGACATACTCGGTAAGCATTTCTTTAAATTCATTGCGAACGCGAGCAACATCGGGCGGAAGATCTTGTGAGAAATACGCTACAATGGTTATTGGTTCAACACATGTTTTTAACAAATCCTTACTTGCTTTACTTAGTGTATAACGGCGGTCTTGAGTTAAATCAAGGCGCAAAGTCAGATTGCTAAAGAGGATATTTACAACAATAATGATTGCAGTAATTATCGCCAATGATGCATAAAATGATTTTAAGCTTTTCATTATAGTATGATTTAATTTTGTGATTGCTTATTAAAAAATATTATTCAGCGGCATTTCTTTTTGAAAGGACCATTTCTGTTGAGATTAATCCGAGCAGTACAATGGATCCAAAATAGACTAGATCACTCAAATCAATTACTCCGCGACTGATAGATTCAAAGTGGCTCTGCATACTCAGGTAATCTAACACTTTACCACCAATACCTAAAAAATTAGTACTCAACATACCAAAGATAATATGAAAACAAATTCCTATTGTTAATGCTAACAAGAAAGAAACAATTTGGTTGTTGGTGATGCTGCTTGCAAAAATGCCTATACTAATATAAGCCGCACTCATAAAGAAAAGCCCAAGGTAACCGGTAATTGTTGCACCATGATCAATAGCTCCTAAACGACTTACCGAAATATAATAGATAAGACTTAAGGCTAAGGCAATTCCTATCAATAATAATGCTGAGAGAAATTTACCCACCACAATTTGCCAGTCGGAAACAGGTTTTGTAAGTAATAATTCAAGGGTGCCCGTCTTTCGCTCTTCTGCAATTAAACGCATTGTAAGTGCAGGAATGAAGAAGAACAATGACCAATAAGAGATACTAAAAAAAGCACCTAAACTAGTTTGATTAGAATAAAAAACATCTTGTCCGTAAATCCATGTAAAAAAACCAGTAAAACCGAGAAACAAGACGATCATAATATATGCCATAAGGCTGTCGAAAAAAGCGGATAATTCACGCTTTGCAATAATCCATATTCCATTCATATCTCAAAAAGTTTAATTACGAGTTACTTGTCTAAATATATCTTCAAGTTTAGTTTCTATAGGTGTTAGCTCACTGATGTACCATCCTTTTTTAACACACATATCAAAAATTGTTTTACGCGACGAGAGGTTTTCTTTGCTAGTCACATCAAAAACCTGTTCGTTCTCTTTAGAGGGGTCAGCCATTTCAATGCTATCAAGAGCCAGCAGAGCTTGATGAATGTCACTATACGAATCACCTTCGATGCTCACCTTCAGTAACTCTTTACCTTGACTGCGTTTGCGCAACTCATCAGATGTGCCATCAGCAACAATAACCCCATTATTTATAATTATAATTCGTTGGCAGGTAGCCTCAACTTCTGCCAAAATGTGTGAGCTTAAAATAACTGTTTTTTCACGACCAATTTTTTTTATCAACTCACGAATTTCAACAATCTGATTGGGGTCAAGCCCTTCGGTAGGTTCATCAAGCACCAAAACCTCCGGATCATGAATTAATGCCTGAGCCAAACCAACGCGCTGCTTATATCCTTTTGACAGCTCCCCTATTTTTTTGTGTTTTTCTTTTTGGAGGCCACACATTACAATCATTTCACCAATACGACTTTTGATGCGACTCTTGTGTATACCATGCAATTCGGCCACAAAGGTCAAATAGTCAATAATGGCCATGTCGGTATAAAGAGGGTTACTTTCAGGCAGATAGCCAATAAGCTTTTTAACCTGTTCAGGCTGTTCGGTAACCGAAAAGTCACCTACCATTATTCGCCCAGCAGTAGGAGCAAAATAGTTGGTGATGGCTTTCATCAAGGTTGTTTTTCCTGCACCATTCGGTCCAAGCAGGCCTAATACCTCTCCCTTTTTAACGGTAAAGGATACGTTGTTAACAGCCTTTTGAAGGCCATAGGTTTTAGTTAGGTTTTCAATGATTATATCCATAAATTTGGTTTTTAATAGGGCTTAAATCTACAATTTTTTTGCCAAAAACAAATACCGAGAATGAAAACGATAGGAGTTCAAATTTAGTATACAAATAACGAATTGACTATGGCAGTATTTTAATTTTAACAGTATTTTTATACAATTTTACTTATTTTAGTCTTGTATTTGAAGTAATTATGAGACCGTTGCAAAAAGCCCCCTAACGTTCCAGTTTTATTTTTAGGAGTTTTATTTTGATTATTTTTGATATTTCAGTAAAAAAACAACCACATATCTTTAGTTTTTTAACCTTTACAAGGTTATTTTTGCCTTTT